>NZ_CP187479.1:2022500-2270000 GCF_049818055.1 Desulfosceptrum tomskiensis | reverse complement strand
CTTGTCCCTCCTCACCCTCTCCAGTTCAGACAAGTCCAGCTGTTGTTCGTGCACCCTGTCCATCTGTACCTCCAAAACAAGCTATAAGCACCAAGCCTTAAGCTGCAAAACAAGATGAAGGAATCGGCCCGGGCCGATTCCGATGATAAGTCTGACGTCCTAAAGTCTTCTGACGCCCGATGTTTAATGCTTAGCGCCTTTTTTACAGCGACGCGCGCTGAATGTCCAAGATCTTGTACTTGAGGACGCCCACCGGTACCTCCACCTCGACGATACTGCCGGTCGTTTTGCCCATAAGGGCCTTGCCCACGGGGGATTCGTTGGAAATCCTGTTGGCGCTCGGGTCGGACTCCATCGAGCCGACGATCGTGAACTCGAGTTCGCCGCCGTTGGTCTGGTCTTCCAGCCGCACCGTCGAACCGATGCTGACTTCCGCGGTATCGACGTCGGTGGCGTCGATGACCTTGGCGTTGCGCAGCATCTTTTCCAGCTCGATGATCTGGCCCTCAATGAAGGCCTGCTCGTTCTTGGCGTCCTCGTACTCGGAATTCTCGGAGATGTCTCCGAAATCTATGGCCTGCCGGATGCGGTCGGCTACCTCCCTGCGACGCACCGATTTCAAATGCTCCAATTGTTCCTCGAGTTTCTTCAGACCCGTAACGGTCAGGATGACTTCTTTTTCTTTCATATGACTAACCGCTCCTTCAAACCCAGTGCCTGATATCGCAACGCACTATGAACAATATGCAAAAGACAAAGTTTTAGGCACTGCATTTATGCCGCCCGCAGTGCCCCTCATTCCTGTTTTACTTTGCATCAATTATAATGACCGGCATGACCCTTGTCAAGAATACGGCGCGCTTGAGCGTTGGCCCTGATCTGTTCGATGGTCTGGGGCGTTACGGCGCGTTCGAAGCTGCGGAACCCGGCCAGCCTGAACCCGTGTTTGCGGGCGAGGCCGGCGATCTCCTCGACCTGGCGGACGGTAAGCTCCCGGCCTAAGGTGTAGCTTTCAAACCTCTTCTCAAGGGCCAGGATCATGGTTTCGGCCATGCAGGCGTAACACGTTTTCGGCGGAAAACCGAAGTTGAAGTGGAAATCCACGTCCCCCGGCGGAATAACCACTCCGCCCTCGATAACCAGGACGTCATCGCGTTTCTCCACCACACGGCGGGAAACGTCACGCGGGCGGGCCACGTCGCAGACCACGGCGCCGGTCTTCAAGTCTTCGGGCTCGATAATGGCGTCCACGGCGCTGGTAACAGTGATCACCACGTCGGCCCGGCGCAGGGCCGCTTTCAGGTCGGAGGTCACCCTTACCGCCAGTCCGCTGTCGTAGAGGATTTTCTGACCGAGCAGTTCCAGCTTGCCGGTGTCCCGGCCCACAATCGTGAGGCTCTTGGCTTCCCTGGCCAGGATCTGGGCGCAAACCGAGCCGATGGCGCCTGTAGCACCCACGACAACCACCTCCGCCTCTTCCATGCGGTGGCCCATCATCCCGGCGGCTTCCCTGGTGCCCTCGATGGCGGTGGCGACGGTATAGCTGTTCCCCGTAGTTACCGGTATATGCAGGCGCTTGGCGACAGAAATCCCGGCATCCCCCACCACCTTGGTAAAGGCTCCCAGGCCGAGAATTCTCGCCCCAAGACGCTCGGCCAGCCTGCCGGTCTGCACGACCTTTTCGAGGACGAACTCCTTGGGCAGGGTCATGATCTGGCGCGCGGTGAGGGGGCACCCGACCAGCCAGCCTTCGATCTCGTTGGCCGGGTCCGCCGCGGAGCGAATGCCGGTAATATGGCTTGTCTTAAGCGGCGGCAGCATGCTGATGCCTTTTTCGACCCAGCGCTGGGGCAGGTACCTGGCAAACTTAAACTTACGGGCAACGTCTTCTACAGATAAAGGGTGAATGACAAACGCAAAACGCTCCAAATACTTTTAGCCTCCCAAATCAGTCACCGGTTAGGTTATGCAAAAAGCGGGCAGACTTAATCAATTCTATATCTATTTCCAACTTCTAGGCAAGAGTCGCCTTTCTCAATCTTGTACCGGCAAAACAAATTTATAGGAGCGCCTCGATCATTGCGCGAAGTTGCTCGGCGCTATCGGCCCGGTGCAGCTGCACCCTGAGGCGGGCCGCGCCGCGCAGGCCGCGGCTGTACCAGGCGGCATGCTTGCGCATCTGCAAGACGGCCGTTTTTTCTCCTTTGTAGAGCATCAGGAGATCCAGGTGGCGGAGGGCCATAGCCACCCGTTCCTCCGCCGGCGGAGGCGGCAGCAGTTCCCCGGCGGCCAGGTAGTGGACGGCCTCCCGGTAGATCCAGGGGTACCCCCGCGCCGCCCGCCCGATCATGACCCCGTCGCAGCCCGTCTCGTCCAGCATGCGCCGGGCGTCTACCGCCGTCCAGACGTCGCCGTTGCCGATCACCGGCACGTCCACCGCTTCCTTGACCGCCCGGATGACGCCCCAGTCGGCGCGGCCGCTGTAGAACTCGCTCCGGTAGCGGCCGTGCACGGTGACCGCCGACGCCCCCGCCTCCGCCACGGCGCCGGCCACCTCCACCGCGTCCGGGGAATCCGGGTCCCAGCCCCGGCGCATCTTTACGGTGACCGGCAGCGGGACGGCGTCGATCACCGCGGCGACGATGTCCGCGGCCAGGCGCGGGTCCCGCATCAAGGCCGCCCCTTCACCGTTCTTGACGATCTTCGGCGTCGGGCACCCCATGTTCAGGTCGATGATGTCAGCGCCTGCCTGAGCCGCAAGGCGGGCGGCCAGGGCCAGGTCGTGCGGCCGCGAGCCGAAGAGCTGCACGGCGATGGGGTGCTCGCCCTCGATGTCCAGCATCTCCAGGGTCTTGCGGCTGCCGAACAGGAGGGCCTGGTCGGAGATCATCTCCGTAAAGGTTAAAGCGCAGCCCATTTCCCGGGCCAGCAGGCGAAAGGCCTTGTCGGTGACGCCGGCCATGGGCGCGGCCACCACGGGGTTTTCCAGAACCAAGGGACCGATATGCAACCGTTTCACCGCCTGCAATCACTTTAGTATTCTTTCTTTTCCCGAATTAAAACAGAAAATCCTCCACTCGCCGGTAAGCTCGTCCCATTTCGGCCTTTGCCTTATAACACTCATATCCGCGAGATCCCATGAAAAGATTGCTCTTGTCAACCGGTTTGCCAAGAACCTTCGCTATCTTAACTCACTTTTGGGAGGCAAATCCTAGATGGGAATGGCCGAAGATGCCAAGACCCGCGCCATTGAAGCTCGAAATAGGCTCGGAGTCAGCGCCAATGAGTCAGTAAATATCCTGAACATCCTCCGCAGCATTCTAAACGTCTCGATCATTGGTCGTCCTTTGGCCTCTAACGTTTCCGGGCTTTTTGTGCAGAACAATGATGTACGAATCATCCTTATCAATACTAATCGTAGCCGTGGCCACCAGCATTTCACCGCTGCCCACGAATTGTGCCATCTACTCTATCACGAAGCTCTTACCGGGCAGATTTGCGAAATAGGCTTGCACAACCCTAAATCTCCCATTGAAAAAGAGGCAGATTTGTTCGCATGTCACTTTTTGGCTCCCGACCAAGCAATAGACTACCTACTTAACAAGCGCCAAAAACCGTCCAGACCGGTTTCCCTTGCCGACTGCGTTTTTCTGGAGCAGTATTTCGGCATCAGTCACCAAGCAATGCTCATCCGCCTGCAACAAATGGGTAAAATCTCCAACCATCAAGCGGAACAATGGAAAGACGGGATTACCCGTGTGGCAAGAGAATTAGGCTACGATACCAGTCTGTACAAAACCACTGCTGACTACTGGGTAATGTCGGATTATGCCGAGAAAGCGCGGGAGGCTCTCGACCGGGACCTGATCTCACGAGGGAAATACGAAGAGTTGCTTCTGGAAGCCGGACTGGAAGACGTCCTGTTCGGCGGGGAGACCGAAGATGACTAGCCTTCGATACCCTGTCGTCTTTGATAATGACTGCCTGGCATCATTTCTGTGGGTCCCCAACATTATTACGGCTTACGAAGGCGAACAAATCTGGCAGGAAATGAAGAACAAGAAGCGTCTTCTTCCGGACTACGACTTCCAAGAAGTAATCCGCCGCCAACAAGAAGGTCTACATAGGTGACAAAAGAACACGACCCTTGTCCGCCAAAAACAAGGAACACTAACAACAAACATTGTGGAATTGGCGGCTGGCCCATGTTCAATGGGCGGCCGCCTTGCTTTGCCCTGGTTTTGAATAATTCGGAAAGCTTAAAGGGTGGCTCAACCCGGCCCTGCGGTACGGAGTCCTGCGAACCTAAGCCAGACCTCTGTCCGTAACGGTAGGAAGGATACCGACCCTCCGTCAATTTATGTCCCAATGCCCAGTGCTCAATGCGCAGTGCTATTGTTTATTACGTTCGTATATAATCCGCAGGCCTTTGAGCGTCAGGAAGGGGTCGACATGCTGGATGGCGGCGCTCTCGCCGGCGATCAGCTCGGCCTCTCCCCCGGTGGCCAGCACTGTCGCCGCACCGCCCAGTTCGGCCCGCATCAAGTTGACGATGTTGTCCACCAGGCCGGCAAAGCCGAAGACGATCCCGGCCTGCATGCTGTGTACGGTATTCCGCCCGATAACCGCCGGGGGCCGTACCAGTTCCACCCTCGGCAGGCGCGCCGCCCGCGCGAACAGTGCCTCGCACGAAATCCCGATGCCCGGGGCGATCACCCCGCCAAGGTATTCCCCCCTGGCGGAAACGGCGTCAAAGGTGGTGGCCGTCCCGAAGTCGACGATCACCAGCGGGGCGCCGTACTCCGCCAGGCCGGCGACGGCGTTGACGATGCGGTCCGCGCCCACGTCGCGGGGGTTTTCGTACTTGATCGGCACGCCGGTCTTCAGGCCCGGGCCCACGACGAGGGGGTCGCACGCGAAATACTTGCGGCAGGCCATTTCCAGCATAGGGTTGACCGGGGGTACCACCGAAGAAACGGCGACCGCCTTAACGTCCGCCGGTGCAAAGCCCCTGTCAAGCAGAAGCTGTTTCAACAGCAGGCCGAACTCGTCGACCGTCCAGCTTCGCCGGGTCGAAACCCGCCAGTGGGCGGCCAGTCTTTCTCCTTCGTAAAGCCCCAAAACGATATTGGTGTTCCCGACGTCCAAAGTCAGTAACAAGAATGGCTCCCCTCCACTTAAGTCAGCCCGAGCTCCACCAGGATGGATCCCCTCGGGACCGGAAATTCAGGATGGATCCCCTCTCGGGACCGGAAATTAATGAATTACGCCTAAACGGAAGGGCTCCTGTCCTGGCCCTATAGCAGTAGATTTCCTTCATCCTTCTTGGGGCTGGGCGATTTCAGCGAAGATATCCCCGGAGAGCACCCGCCGAACCATTCCAGGAGCGCGTTCAACCAGCAGGGCGCCGTGGTCGTCAACGTCTATGGCCGTACCCAGCCACTCTCCCTGGGCGTCGATAACCCTCACCTGTTTCCCCAAGGATTCCTGCCACTCCCGCCACGCGGCAATCACTGGAGCAAACCCTTCACGCAACCAGCGGTTATACCATTCTTCCAGGGCCTCCAGGACAGACGCTAAGACATCAAGCCGCGAAACCCTTCTCCCCAGGTGGGCCGCTAGACTGCTAGAGTTGCTCCTCAACGACGCGGGAAAATCGTCGAGGTCTACATTAACATTGATGCCGATGCCGAGCACGAGATGGTTAACCCGGTCGGCCTCGGCGCTGAGTTCGAGCAGGATGCCGCCGACTTTGCGGTCCTGCAGTAAGATATCGTTCGGCCATTTGATACGCGGTCGAATGCCGGGGAGGGATGAAAGGGCCTCGGCGCACGCCACGCCAGCCAGGAAGTTCGCACCGGCCACCCCCGAGGGGTGGATGGCGGGACGGAGAACAAGCGAAAACCACAGCCCCCCCGCAGGGGACGACCAGGACCGGCCCATTCGCCCCCGTCCTTTGGCCTGCCGCTCAGCGACCACCAGGGTACCTTCCGGCGCGCCCTGAGCGGCCAGTTCCCTGGCCACGTCATTGGTCGACCCGGTTTCCTCCAGGTAGTGATAATAGCGGCCGAAAACCCGCGTCCTCAAGGCGGCTTGAACCTCGGCCGGCAACAGCAGGTCCGGGGCCTCCACGAAGCGGTAACCAAGCCTAGGGGCGGCTTCGATCACGTAGCCGTCCCGGCGCAAAGCCTCGATATGCTTCCAGACGGCAGCCCGGGAAACCCCCAATCGTCGTGAGATTTCGGCCCCGGAAATGTAATCTCCCTTTTGCTTTAGAAGATTGAGAATCTGCGTCTTCACCTTGTCCCCTTCAAAGTGCACAATCTCGCGCCTAAAGCACTGGGCATCGGGTGCTGGGCTTTGGGGTCGGGGATTAACCTTAATCCTTAAACCGGCCTTCCCGACCCGTCACCGTACCCTGTTAGCGACATTGTTGCCATAGGTTAGATGTGATAAACAACCGTTTCCACCAGCGTCTTGAAGTAACTGATAAAAGTTGTCCCAGTGCTCTGTGCTCAGCACTTAATGCTCATTTGTACGTCCAAGCTGATATCCAAGGCCTTGACCGAATGCGTCAGGGCCCCCACGGAGATCAGGTCGACGCCCGCGGCGGCGACGTCCCGGATGGTGCTTTCGGTGATCCCGCCCGAGGCCTCGAACAGGCACCGTCCCCGGCCGATGCGCACGGCTTCGGCCATCAACGCCGGCGGCATGTTGTCCAGCAGGATGACGTCGGCCCCGACTTCCAGGGCCTCCGCGACGCCGGCCAGGTCTTCGACTTCGACCTCGATCTTCAACGTATGCGGGCAGGTCGCCCTGGCCTTTTGCACCGCCGCCCTGATCCCGCCGGCCACGGCGATGTGGTTGTCCTTGATCAGGACACCGTCGTAGAGGCCAAACCGGTGGTTGAACCCGCCCCCGACACGCACGGCGTATTTCTCCAGGGCCCTTAGGCCCGGCGTCGTCTTGCGCGTGTCCACGACCCGGACGTTGAATTCCCGGACCATCTCCACCAAGGCGCGGGTCCTCGTGGCGATCCCCGACATGTGGCGCAAGAGATTCAGGGCCAGGCGCTCGCCGGCCAGGATGGGCCGCGCCCTTCCGCTGACCAGAGCCGGGACCGTTCCCGGGAACACCCGCTCGCCGTCCTGCACGGCGGCGGTCACGACGACATCGCTGTCCAGGCAGGAAAACACCAGAGGAAGCAGCCCCAGACCCGCCACCACCCCCTCTTCCTTGCAGATAAACCGCCCCGTCGCGACGGCATCTTCGGGAATGACCGCCTGCGAGGTGATGTCGCCGGGCCCGATGTCCTCGGCCAGCCACTGTTCGATCTGCGCCCTGCTTACCAGCTCCACGTCACTGCCTCCGAAAACTCAGGTGCTTCTCCCACCGTTCCCGGCGTTCCGGGAAATCGGTCCTGAAATGGGCGCCGCGGGACTCGGTCCGGCACATGGCCGCCTCGGCGATGAGGTGGCCGACCTCGAGCATGTTCCGCACCTCCAGGGCCTCCGGCCCGGCAGTCCGGCAGTGGCGTAAAAACTGCCAGCGGTCGAAGAAAGCCAGGGCTTTAGCCAGCCCCTCGGCCGAACGCAAGGGACCGACATATTCCTGCATTATCTGCTGAAGTTCTGATTTCAAGGCCTGGTAGTCGGTCTCGTCGTCGCGCAAATCGCGGCAGGCAAAAGACGGACGCGCTAACGTTGTCTCGTTCTTGCGGCTCATAACCGCCCTGGCGATACGACCGCCGAAAACCAGGCCGTCGAGCAGAGAATTGGAAGCCAGGCGGTTAGCGCCGTGGATGCCGGCCGAGGCCACTTCCCCGCAGGCATACAGGCCGTTGATGCAGGTCTGCCCGTCCAGGCCGGTTTTAACACCGCCCATCATGTAGTGGGCCGCCGGCGCAACCGGGATCAAGTCGCAGGCTACGTCAACCCCGTAGGTCTTGCACGTCCTGCTGATCGTGGGAAAGCGATGCTCGACCTGTCCGGGCGGCAGGTGGGAAACGTCCAGGTACACGTGATCCGCACCTGTTTTCTCCATCTCCTTTAGGATGGCGCGGGTGACGACGTCCCGGGGAGCCAGCTCGGCCAGGGGATGGTAGCCGGGCATAAACCTTTCGCCGGCGGTGTTACGCAGGAGGCCGCCCTCGCCGCGCACCGCCTCGGAAATGAGGAAGGAAGGCGCGCCCGGAAGGGCCAGTACGGTAGGGTGGAACTGCACGAATTCGAGGTCGCTCAGCTCGGCTCCGGCCCGGTAGCCTAGGGCCATCCCGTCGCCGGTGACGACCTGGGGGTTGGTCGTGCGGCGGTACAGTTGACCAGCCCCGCCGGTGGCCAGGATGACGGCCCTGGCCCAGAATACGACCAGCCTGTTCCGGTCTTCCTGCAGGACCAGCGCGCCGTAGCACCGCCCGTCCTTAACAAGGAGATCCACGGCGAAATGCCACTCCAAGATCGGGACCCCGATGTCGTGGGCCTGGAACGACAGCACCCTCTGTAACTCGGCGCCCGTGGCGTCCCCGCTGGCGTGGAGGATGCGCCGCTGGCTGTGGGCCCCTTCACGGGTGAGGGCGAAATCGCCGTTCGCCCGATCGAACCTGGCGCCCAGCGAAACCAGTTCCCTGACCCGCTCCGGCCCTTCGGTAACCAGGACGTGGACAGCCTCTTCGTCGCAGAGTCCCGCGCCGGCTCCGAGGGTATCCTGCTCATGCAGCAAGGGGGAGTCGCTGGCGCTGATCGCCGCCGCGATTCCCCCTTGCGCACGCTCGGTGCTGGTATCCTCCACCATCCGCTTGGTGATAACCAGGACGTCGCCCCCGGCCTTGGCGATGGTGTAGGCCGTATACAGCCCCGCGATACCGCTCCCGATCACCAGGTACTCAACCTCGTACTGGAGCAGCTCCCGGCTGTCGAAATTAACAAGGTAACGAGGCGCCACGCTGTGTCACTCCCAAGATGCATTGGGCATTGGCATTGAGCGTTGGGTATTGGGCATTGAGATACTTATTGGGCATTGAGATACTTTAGGATGGGATTCGGTATAACCGAATCCCTTTCCAATATTTATCCCAGCGCCCAGTGCTCATTGCCATTATGTAATTGCCAGCATCCGCTCGAGAGCCTTCATCGCTCTCTGTTGCGTTTCAGGTTCGACCGTCACCGTCGGGGTAAGGGTTTCAAGAGACCACGCCAGCTTTTCCAGCGTCGTGAACTTCATAGTCTCGCAAACCAAGGCGGGCGAGGCGAGGTAAAACTCCTTGCCCGGGCAGGTGCGCCGCATTTGGTGCAGCAGTCCCTCTTCAGTGCAGACGATGAACTCCCGGGCGGCCGATTCGCGGGCGAACCGGAGCATCCCCGAAGTGCTGGCGACGTGGTCGGCCAGGGCGATGACGTTCAGCTGGCACTCGGGGTGGGCGAGGATCTTGGCGTCAGGATGCTCATCCTTCGCCTCCAGCACGTCTTCGGGACGCAAATTATGATGGACGGGACAATAGCCGGGCCAGAGGTGCATCTTCCTCCCCGTGACCTGCTCGGCGTACCGCCCCAGGTTGGCGTCGGGGACGAAAAGGATCTCCTGCTCCTGCGGTATGGAACTGACGACCTTAACCACGTTGGCCGAGGTGCAGCAGATGTCGCTTTCGGCCTTGACCGCAGCCGAGGTGTTAACGTACGAAACCACGAGGACCCCTGGCAGATCCTGTTTCCTGGCGCGGAGTTTCTCGGCCGTGACCATGTCGGCCATCGGACATCCAGCCGACAGTTCCGGCAGCAGGACGGTTTTGTCGGGGGAAAGGATAGCCGCGCTCTCGGCCATGAAGTGCACACCGCAAAAAACGATGACGTCGGCGTCCGTTCCGGCGGCCTTGCTGGACAGTTCCAGGGAGTCGCCGACGAAGTCGGCGATGTCCTGTACCTCGGGCCGCTGGTAATAGTGGCTAAGAATAACCGCGTTGCGCTGCTTCTTCAGCTCCTGGATCCGTTCAACTAACTCCTTACCGTGAGCCACGCTTTCTCCCCCAGTATACATGCTTAAAGCGCCTGCCCGGTTCCGAAGGCTACCGGCGCAAAAGCCAAAAACAAACAGAAAATCCGGTTTCCCGGTTAAGTGTTATGCTAATTCTAATGTTTCAAAGGAATTATTGTCAAGGCAAGGCGCGGCGGTGAGCGCCGCGCCTGGAGTCCTTCCAACCCTATACCCTACACCTTACATCCTATACCCCGCGCTAGCTGGTCATGCCGCCCTGGCCGTAGGGGAACTGGCTGCCGGCGTAGCTCTGGAACTTCTGGTGGGTATCGGCGATCTTCTGGGGTTCTTCTCCTTCGAGCGTGTACCAGCCTTTTTGAAACATCAGGTTGAAGATGTCCCGCGTATTCTGGTGGGTCTCAATTAGCGCCCGCATCACGTCATTGTGCAGGGAACGGTGGCTGGCCTCGCGGGCGAATACGTTCAGGTTGTCGGTAAGGTACTTTTCCGTGGCCAGGAGGTCGTTGACACGGTCCCTGTTGTTCAGATTCGGGCCCTTAACCTGCAGCTCGTTGGGGGACTTGGGATTCTTGATGATGTTTTGCTGTTGCTGTTGCACAAGTCTTCCCTCCTCTACGACGTAAAGTGCTGGCCGACGGTCTGGGCCGGCTGCTGGGCCATAAACTGCTGTCCCTGCTGGACCTGCGCCTGGAACTGTTGCTGTTGCTGCTGCTGTTGTTGCCGTTGGGCGTACTGCTGGAGCAGTTGCTGCTGCTGCATGGGCTGCAGGTGATTCAACAGCATCTGGTAGTGCATCTGGTGCATGCGGCCGGTCTTGTCCAGGGCCTGCTTCACGTCGGAATCGTTGCATTCTTGCGCAAAATGACGGCACTTCTTGATGGCTGTCAACAGCCAGGACATAGCGTCCTTCAGGTACAGGTGATCCTTCGTGGAAAGAACCATCGGAGGCTCGGGCATGACCTGTCCCTGGGCCTGCATTTGTCCAAACGTTTGGGCTTGGTAGTGTTGCACTGCTGTTCCTCCCTTACTAAGATTTCTATCTTAGTTTGCCGGAGGAAGTAGTAACTTATGTATCCATCCAGCCGGTTTGGGACTCTTGAAAAACTTCGCCTCAGTGTTTTATACGGGCCTGTTCTTTTCGTCCACCAGGACCACACGCGGTTGGTAATTCCGGGCCTCGTCCTCGTCCATCAGGGCGTAAGCCATGATGATCACCGGGTCCCCGGGAAGCCCCAGGCGCGCCGCAGCCCCGTTGAGGGTAACGGTTCCGGAATTTCGCGGGCCTGGAATAACGTAGGTTTCAAAACGCTCGCCGTTAGCAAGATTGACAACCTGCACCTTTTCGTGGACAAAGATGCCTGCCGCGTCCAGGAGTTCTTCATCTATGGTGATGCTCCCGGTATACGACAGGTTTACGTCGGTAATCACGGCCCGGTGAATTTTAGCCTTAAGCATAGCGAGCAGCATTACCAGCCACCCCCCCCTTAGACTCTTACGATCAGGTTGTCGATCAGCCTGGCCCGGCCGAAATGGGCGGCGACGGCCAGGATGACCTCCCCCGACAGCACGGGCTTCGCTGCAAGGTCCGGGAGGGCGCGGACCTCGGCGTAATCCAGGCGCGCCAGCGGCTCACTTGCTATGCTTTCCGCCAGGAAGCTCTCTATCTTCCCGGCGTCGTGCTCGCCGCCGGCGATCAGGTTCTCCGCCCGCTTCAAGCTCCGGTAGAGGACGACGGCCGCCCTCCTTTCCTCCGGCGTGAGGTAGACGTTTCGTGAGCTCATGGCCAGGCCGTCGGGCTCGCGCACGATGGGGCACGGGACGATGGTCACCGGGAAGTTAAGGTCCTGTACCATCCTGCGAATGACCTGAAGCTGCTGGGCATCCTTCTGACCGAAGAAGGCCGCGTCGGGCTGGACGATGTTGAAAAGCTTGGCGACCACGGTGGCCACGCCCCGGAAGTGCCCGGGCCGCTTTGCCCCGCACAGGCCTTCGCTGATCTTCTCCACCTCGACGCAGGCCAGTTGCCGTTCAGGGTACATCTCCTGCACGCCGGGGGCGAAGACCAGGTCGACGCCGACGCCCTCGGCCATAGCCAGGTCCCGCGGCAGATCCCGCGGATAGGCGTCCAGGTCTTCCCGCGGGCCGAACTGCAGGGGATTGACGAAAATGCTGACCACCACCGTGGCGCAGGTCTCCCTGGCCGCCCGCATCAGGGAAAGGTGCCCCTCGTGGAAGAAACCCATCGTCGGTACGAGCCCAACCGGGCGTTGTGACTCTTGAACAACCTTCCTCACTTCGGAAACGGTAGAAAGAACTCGCAATCCGATCCCTCCTTCTCGGGCTCGTGCCGACGGTGCTAAGCGTTCAGCATTCGGCATTCGGAATCTGAAAGCTGAGTGCTGAACGCGAGGAACTGGAGAAGCTATTTCAATAGCTTCTCCAGTTCCTCTTCGGGCATTTCGAAGCCATGTTCCGGGCCGGGGAAGACCCCTTCCCGCACCTCGGCCGCATAGGCCCCGATGGCCGCGGCCATCTGCTGTCCCAGGGCGGCGTAACGCTTCACGAACCTGGGCTTGAAGTCCCCGGTAAGGCCCAGGAGGTCATGGGTGACCAGGACCTGCCCGTCGCAGAAGGGCCCGGCCCCGATACCGATGGTCGGTACCGCCAGGGATGCGGTGACCAGCCTGGCCAGGGAAGAAGGCACGCACTCCAGGACAAGGGCAAAAATACCCGCCTCCACCAGGGCGCGGGCGTCGTCCAGCAACTGGCAGGCGGCCGCCGCATCCCTGGCCTGAACCTTGAAGCCCCCTAGCTGGTAGACCGACTGGGGAGTCAGCCCGAGGTGGCCCATCACCGGAATGCCCGCTCCGACAAGGGCGCGGACGGTCTCGACGACCTGGTGGCCCCCCTCCAGCTTCACGGCGTGCGCCCCGCCTTCCTGCATCAAACGCCCGGCGTTGCGCAAGGCCTCCTCCCGGGACACGTGATAAGAAAGGAACGGCAGGTCGGCCACCACCATCGCCCTCCTGGCCGCACGGACCACGGCCTTGCAGTGATGGACGATATCGTCCACCGTCACGGGAATGGTCGTCTCGTAGCCCAGGACGACGTTGCCGACCGAGTCGCCCACCAGGATAAGGTCAATGCCCGCCCCGTCTACTATGCGGGCCGTCGGGAAGTCGTAGGCCGTCAGCATCGTGATCCGCCGCCCGTCCTGCTTCATCCGGCGCAGCGACGCCGTGGTCACCCGGGAAACCGTCATCTGCCGTCACCCCTTTTAAAAGATTAACCATTTTTATCGACCGCAGGGCGTCCAGGCCGCCTCCCGCGCGGGCGAGTTCGACGGCGTACAGGCCCAGGTGGCCGTAAAGCCTGGCGGCTTCCGGGACGATGCCGCTCATGGCGCGCGCGTGCCGGGCCACGGTCCCCGTATCGCCCCGGGCGATCGGTCCCGTGAGCGCGCTGGGCAGGTCCATCTCCCCGGCATTGGCCAGGGTGCCCTCCGCCAGGCGCAAAAGCGCCCGCCGGCCCTGTTCCGCGTCTACGCCGGCGCTCTCGATGAGCGTCCGGGCCAGGTGCAGCAGCACCACCAAGTAGTTGGAGGCCACGCACGCGGCCGCGTGGTAAAGGGCCTTGTCGCAGCCGTCCAGCGGGAGGACGCGCCCGCCCAGCAAAGAAACCATCTCCCGCACCGCTGCCACGGCTTTGGGGTCGCCCTCGACGCCGTAGTAACAGCCGTACAGGCGCTCCACGTCGTCAAGCCGGGCGAACGACTGCACCGGGTGCATCGAAGCTGCCGCAGCCCCCTGCCCGCGCACCGCGTCCAGCGCGCCGGACGGAAGCGCCCCGCTGGTGTGAATGACGACGTGCCCCGGACGGACGGCGCCCGACCGGGCCAATTTTCTCCCGACACGGCCGACGGCCCTGTCGGGCACGGCAATAATAAGCACTTCAGCCCCGGCAGCCGCGTCGGACAGGGTGGCACAGGGACGGCAGCCGATCAGGAACGCCAGCCTGCCCGCCGACGCCGGGCTGCGGGAAGCGACGCCCGTTACGGCGCACCCGGCCCGGGAGAGCCCCAGGGCCAAGGCCGAACCCACCTTGCCGGCACCAATTACGGCGATACGTTTATCTATCAAGTTCACACTTCCTTTCAACCTACCCTCCCCTTACATCTTGGGGGAAAAACCAATGGGTAGGTCACCATTCTTGCAACTCATCTGTTACTCTAATACCCGATACCCATACCTAATACCATAAAGCCGGATACTCGATGCGGCGGTATGACAGCTCTAGATCACCCTTATGAAAAACTGAAAAGCCTCAGACAGAGTCCAAGGCTTTATATACGGCCCGTCTCGGTCCTCACGGCTCCAAGCGGCAAAACTCTCTTCGGTTGTTACGGACACCGGCGAAAACAACGGTGTGGCTCCTTTGGGATGCCACCTTATAAACGATATTACCATGCCAAGCAAGGTCTTACAATAATCAAAAAGCTTCTGCTCCGGCGATGTTTCTACCTTAGGCATTCAGCTTTAAGCTTTCGGACTCCCGGCACTCAACACACTATACCTCGTAGAAGGCCACGCCGACCAGGCCGGGCCCCGCATGCACCACCATCGACGGGCCGATCTGGCCGAACACCATCTCCTGCACCTGCAGCCCGCTGTTCAGGATGCCCTTGCACAGCTCCTGCCCGTCCTTGAGGGCGGCGCCGTGCATCACGGCGACGACGATCTTTTTACCGCCCGCCTTTTCGCGCACGATGTCGACCAGCCTGGCCAGGGCCTTGTGCCATCCGCGGACCTTCGCGTAGGTATAATACTTGCCCTCGGCGCCGATGGAAATGATGGGCTTGACATCCAGGATGCCGCCCACCGCCGCCTGGACGTACCCGATCCTACCGTTGCGCCGCAGGTACTCGAGAGTCCTGACGATAAAGAAAACTCTCATGCGCTCCCGCAGCGACCTCACCCTTTCCACAACCTCTTCAAAGCCCAGGCCGCGCCTGATCAGGGCGCCCGCCTCGCGGACCAGAAAACCCAGAGCCATGGAAACCGCCCTGGAATCGATGACTTCGACCTTTAAGCTCTGTTGTATCTGCTCGCTGACCATCTTGACCACGTCGCGCGTTCCGCTCAACCCGCTGGAAAGATGGATGGCGATGGCGTGGGTGAACCCCTCCCTGACCAGTTCGTTAAGTACTTCGGCCACTTTCCCGGGAGAGGGCATCGAGGTCTTAGGCCTCTCCTCGTCGAGTGTGGCGTACACCTCGTCCGGGGAAATATCGAGGCGGTCGTCGTACGAACGGTCGGGGTAGAGGATTTTGAGCGGCAGAATCCGGATATCGTACTCCTTCAGGACCTCGTCGGGCAGGTCGCAGGTGCTGTCGGTGATCAGCGCGATCTTCTCGTTCGTCAAGGGACCGCCCCTCTCATTGTTACTGGAAAATCTTTTTGCCTTCGACAAAATATCATATTCACCTGCACACATTCATTTGGTTTCCTGAATAAACTCCAGTCTTTCGCCGTCAGGGCCGGTAAAAAATTTTGACTTCCAGGCTTCACGAAACTGCCCTAAAATCGTCAGTACAGTAAATTCTAAATCCTGACCCCCTCGATCTAGATTCGAGGTCGATTCCCCAACGTCCTATCCGTTAAACTATCTCTAAAGCCTTGGTTTACAAGGAGATCCCCGATCTCCTGTGGTATTACCCAGTACCCAACGTTTCGGGGAAAGGCCTCTCAACGCCAGCAACTCGATTGCCTGCATTGGAGTTGCCTTCCCCGAGCTTAATGTGGCGTTATGATCCATAGAAGGGTCGTGCTTCGAGCACCGTTGCTGGATAGGGCTGATCATTGACCACAACACCACGTTGGGACTACTTGGGAAAGGAGTTGCCATTATCAGTGATCTTCGCCGGTATCGACTGGGCAGACGCTACCCACCAGGTGGTGGTAATTGACGACAAAGCAAGGATGCTAGCTGATTTTTCGGTCAAACATTCCCGTCCGGGGCTTGATGAGTTGGGTCGTAAACTTCTCAAGCTAGCCGGCCAAGATCTCGCAAATGTTGCTTGTATCGTTGAAACAAGTCAAGGTCTTCTTATCCAATATCTCTTGGAACATGGCTTTGCCGTCTATCCGGTTAACCCCAAGCTGGTCGATCATCGGCGCAAACCATCCGGGGCAAAAAGTGACCCGCTTGATGCGCGTCTGCTGGCCGATATTGGCCGAGCTGAACTACCTTACTTACGCCAGCTTCGGCCCGATAGCGCGATCATTGAAGAACTCAAGATGCTAACCCGGGACCAGGATGACCTGATCCAGGAGAGAACCCGTCTCACTAACAAGCTAATCGCTTGTTTAAAACTCTATTACCCTGTGGCTTTGGACCTGTTCTCTCACGCTAATACTCCTATCTTTTTGGACTTTTTGCAGGCCTATCCAACCTTAGAAAAAGCCCTAGAAGCATCGGTACCAGAAATCGCTGTCTTTCTAAAGACCCACAAGCATCCTCAGCCCAACAAGACTGCTGTGGCGATTTGGACGAAACTCCACGAGCCTCAATTGGAGGCTAATGCGGCCACTACACGGGCGAAGGCGCGGCTGATGCTGTCCTTGGTCACCCGACTCAAGAACTTGCAGGCCGATATTAAGGGTTATGACCAGGACATTCAAGATCTTTTTCAGAGCCACTCCGACTACAAGATCTTTGCCAGCCTTCCCGGAGCGGGAGTAAGGGTGGCGCCACGGCTCCTGGCGGAGTGGGGTGATGATCGGAGCCGTTATCCCGGTCTACCGGCCGTACAGGCCCTAGCGGGTACAACACCGGTTCTGTTTCAAAGCGGCAAGTATGCTTATGCCCGTCCGCGAAAATCCTGTGTTAAACCCTTTAGGAACGTGATGTACCAACTGGCGATGCAGAGTATCCGTTGGGTTTCCTGGGCACGTGAATACTATGATGCTAAACGCGCACAAGGTAAGGCTCACGCCACAGCCCTCAGATGTCTCGCAAGTGTCTGGATGCGTATTATCTATGCGATGTGGCTTAACAACACCCCCTATGATGAAGCTCTATTCCTGGCAGCCAAGGAGCGGCACGCCTTACGGGCGGCCTAATCAGGGTTATTAAAATTAGGTATTGACATAGAAGGTCCAATGCTCAGCGCTCAGTGCTCAATGCCCAGTTTCGCAAGCACTGCTTCCAGCGCGTCTCCGGCGTTGCCCTGAATGACGACGTCCGCCCGCTCGTCGTAAGGGGTCGGGTCGCGGTTGATGATGGCCAGGCGCCTGGCCAGCCGCGGCAGGTCGGCCACCGGGTAGACCTGCAGGCTGGACCCGACCACGAGCAGCAGCTGGCAGCCCGACAGCACCTGGGAGGCCACCCAGAAGTCCCGGCTCATGGCGTCCCCGAAAAGGACGACATCGGGGCGCAGGAGACCGCCGCAGCCGCACCGCGGAGGATTGATCCCCCCGTTATACTGCTCGGTAAGGTGGGCGAAGTCGTACTCCTTCTGGCATTTCAGGCAGTGACAGGTGCGCAGGTGGCCGTGCACCTCCCAGACGGTGGAGCCGGCATCCCTGTGCAGGCCATCAATGTTCTGGGTGATGACGCCGCGCAGCAGGCCGTGTTTTTCCAGCGCGGCCAGGGCTTGATGCGCCCGGTTTGGACGGGCCTCCCGGCAGGGCAGCCACCACTGCAGGTTAAACCGCCAGAAACGGGCGGGGTCCCTGTGGAAGGCCTCGATGCTGCATACCTCCGCCGGGTCGAACCTCTCCCAAAGGCCGGCCCCGCGCGAGCGAAAATCGGGGATCCCGCTCTCGGTGCTGACGCCCGCCCCCGTCAGGGCGAAGGCCGGTCCCGTCTCCTTTAGCAGCCGGGCCAGCGTTTCAATCCGGTGCACTGCTCTTTCCTCCATACCAATAGTTTGGCACGCGCCAACGTCCTGTATAGTTTCGGCACAAAGCAGCAAAGTCCTATCGGGCCGCCCGGGCCGCGTTACAGGCTTTTTAAGATAACCGGCGAGCCGCGGACCGTTCTCGACGCCCATAACGGAATGCTAATGTTTAAGATTTATCGAACAAGTTATCTCCTCCACCCCGAGATATTCCCTTACCCTGTCCCTCAGGCACTGCTGATATCCGCGGTACTCTTCCAGCAAAGTCTCAAGAGGTCTGACGTCGAAAAAAACACCTTTTGGGCCGCCCACGACCCGCAAGCTCCTTGGCAGGAGGTCCCCGGCACGGGACCATAAACCGGTGAACTCCTTATTGCACCGGTTAACCAGATCGAGGACCGCGAGGTATTCCCGGTAGGCCTCACAGAAGTCGGCGTCAAACTTCGCTGCGGGCAACCTGCAAAAATAGTCCCGGCACGTCTGCGGGCGCAGGGCCGCCGGAAGAATGCAGCCTGACGGGGTCCAGAGACCGCAGTGCAGGTCCATTCCCTGAAGGTCAACGACAACCAGCGGGGGATCGGCATAAAACTCGGCGGCGGCGAAGATGCCGAGCCACCCGGCTTCGGCCAGGGCCAGGATCGCGGGCAGGTCGAAGCGCGGCCGGTAGGCCCGGCAGCAGCGGGCCTTCCAGGACGAAGACATGGGACAGGCCTGGCGACACAAGGCAGAGGTTATCACCGGACGGCTGGAGAGACGGATATCCAGGCGGGCCGGTACAAGAGGCTCACCGCTGCCGCTTTTGCTCGGAGGCTTCTTCAACGGCACCCCTGCCACCAGCATACTTCTAAAAGTCCCTGACTGGCAACCATTTAATTCCAGGAAGACCCGCATAAATGCTGCAAAAAACAAAGGGGGATAGAACTCTCTCGCATAAGCCCATCCCCCGCTGGTTTGGCGCCAGCTTCTTACCTAGTGGTAAAATACCATCCTGCCGATGATTTTTGCTCCCGGCCTTTTAGCCAGGTGCGCGGTACGCGCGGAAAGAGAGTTGAAGAAAAGGCAGCCGTTGGTCGGGTCAACCCCGGCCAGGGCTTCCAGCGCGGCCTTGCGCGAAGTGCTGCTGGCGACGTGGCGGCTTACCAATCCCCTGCTTACCGGAGGGAACTGGCCTGGTTGGGACACGACCGCCCGCAGGTTGTCGGGGAACCGCTTGCTTTCAATCCTGTTCATCACCACGGCGCCCACGGCGACTTGCGCTTCGTAAGGCTGGCCGCCGGATTCGACCCCGATCAGCCTGGCCAGCAGGTCGACGTCGTTCCGGCTGACGCCCGGAACAGGCTTTACGCCGGCCTTGGAGGCGGCAACCATTGCCATGCCCGGAATAATCAGTTCTTGCCCGATTTTGATGCGGTGAGGGTTGGTCAGGCCGTTGGCCGCGGCGATAGCACGATAGCTAAGACCAAAAGAACAAGCGATCTCGGAAAGGGTTTCACCCGGCTTGACGATATAGACCCGGTCCCCGGAAGCCGTCGGGCCGTTTTCCGCAGCCGACGCCGGTCCCGGACAGGAGGCCATGCTGAACAAAGCGATCAACAGGGTTGCCATAAGCACACGCATCCGTTTACACAACAAACATTCTCACCCTCCTTGCATTGGAGTCACGCAAAAGCTTGCTTCTACAGCCGGTTCAACCCCGTTTTCCAAAACCCCTTTGGGGCGGAGGAACGGGCGGCAATGGCAAAGGGTACGTTAACTGAAAGTAATTCGACACGAAGTCTGCATTTCCTGCCTGGAATAGCTACAATTTTCACATGAGGGTTGAACTGCCTGATAAGGCAAAGGCTTAAAATAAACCCTGCAATTCCCCGCGCGACAAGTTCATCCGGTAACAATGTATGCCGAACCGCCGCCGAAATTGCCTGTTTAACGCCGTAAAACGCTCGACAAAATCGTTTTTCCGGGTAAATACCGACCCGGCGCGCTGCTGTGCCATCGCTTACCCGCCCATGGCAACGGATACCTGTGGGTGTTGGCTGTTGGCGGTCTGCCCCTTTTCTCCCGCGCCTGCCCGAACAGCCGGCAACCGGCGCGCCAGGCCTGTCCCCGGGCGCGCAAAAAGAAAAACCGCCGTACCGGGGCGGCGGATGTGGCGGGCTATGACTCCAACAGTTCTTCGCATTCTTCGATCAAACCCAGCAACCTGCGGGTAAGAAACTGGTCGCCGCACTGCCGTACCGTGAAGTTATAGGCCAGACGCAGCTGAAACACCAGTTTTGCTCTCTGTACGTGGCTTATGGGCGGGGGATCGTATTTCAGTGTATCGGCTAATTTCTTGGATTGAGAAACCAGTTGCTCGAATCCCTCTACAGAAACTGACATTTCGTAATCCTCTCCCCAGGCGTTAGAAAACCGCTTCTTTATTCTAGGACAAGCAAGCTTTTGAAATTGTTCCTCAAATCGGTCTGGTATCTTTTGCCTAGATGACAATCCCTCTGTTATGCTCAACTTACGACTTTGCGCTGCGTAATGAAACTAGTCCCACGCCTTTCTAACATTTGCTAGGATCCGGCTTTGCCGGTGCGCTCAGCACTCTAGTGACCCCGTCCGAATGCCGAACGCCGGCGCAATCCTAGGATTGCGCCTATACGGCTTCCAGCCGATCCAGGAACATTTCAAAATCGCGGCTTTCCAGACGCATTCCTTCGTCCTGTCCAAGCATAATAGTACTGAGGACGTCGAACATGGCGTCGCAAGTCTCATCGCTGGTGGTGTTATCAATAAATTCCAAGTCGTGGAACTTTTTATCGGCCCAATGCACTATTTCGTCGTAGGACAGGTATCCCATAAGGTGCAGTTTGATCATGCCGCTGACGACATCCGGCGAAAGCATAAGTTCCCCTCCTTAGTCAATGTCTTGAGCTACAACTTAGTGTGCCACGGAGGGGAAGGCTTAGCCCGGTAAGTATCTGCCTAGTAAGGAAGTCAGAGGCCAGAATGAGGTCGGACGCGATGAAACCCGTGCCGGTTTTCTCAGCATTAAGTTCCGGCTTCCGGTTTCCGACTTTCGGCCTTCGGCTTCCGGCTTCTGACCTCCGGCCTCCGAACGATGGATTATAGGGAAATCCGTAGGATTTCTTCGAGCCAGATTTCTGACCTCCGGCATCCAACCTCTTTATTGGAGGCTCTTGGAGCTTCTCCTGCGGGGCTGGGGAGCGCCAAACTTGCCCGGCTTCGTTCTTATCCCCTGGCGCAGCGTGCGAAAAGCCGCGTATACCTGGTCCTCGCACTCCGCAGGAACGTCAACGTAACACCTGTCGTCAAAAATTTTGATGTTGCCTATCTCGCCGCGCCGCACGCCGGCTCTGGAAAGCTGGTCGATCACCGCCCTGACGTGCAAACCGTGCTTGCGCCCGAAAGGCAGTTTAACGGTAACCGATTCGGGCTCCGCGCCCAGCAGTTCCGCTGTTTCCAGTTCCCTCCCCTCCTTGGTCAGCATCATCAGGCACGCCGCCAGCAACTCGATGGATTCGTGATTTTCAAGCAGCTGAATGGCCAAGGCGCGATATTCGCCCACCAGGGGTTGACCCAGAGCCTCCTCGACGCGATGCAAAAGCTCCTGCTGTCTCCGCTCCTTGGCGTCGGCCAGGGTCGGCAGAGCGTGGCGCCTGATGCGTTTGCCGATGCTCTGCTCGATAAAGCGCAACTGCCTGATCTCGCGGGGCGTAACCAGGGTAATGGCCACACCCTCGCGGCCGGCGCGGCCCGTCCGGCCGATACGGTTGACGTAGCTCTGCGCGTCCTGCGCGATGTCGTAGTTAATGACGTGGGTCACGTGGCTGATGTCCAGGCCCCGCGCGGCCACGTCGCTGGCCACCAGCAGCTCGACGAACCCTGAACGGAAACGGCTCATGACGCTGTCCCTCTCCCGCTGGGACAGGTCGCCGTGGATGACCTCGGCCTCGTAACCACGGACCCGCAGGGCCTCGGCCAGTTCGTCGGCCCCCCTTTTGGTGCGGCAAAAAATAATGGCCGAAGCCGGCATCTCCACGTCCAGAATACGGCAGAGGCTTTCCAGCTTCTGCCGGGCGTTGACCTCGTAATAGCGCTGCTCGATCAGCGGCGCCGTAAGCTCGCTGCCGCGAATGGCGACGACCTGGGGGTCTTTCAGGAACGACTTGGCCAGGTTCTCGATCTCGGCGGGCATCGTCGCGGCGAAGAGAAGAGTCTGCCGGTCCTCGGAGCACTGCGCGAGAATGGTCTTGATGTCGTCCAGGAAACCCATGTCCAGCATCTCGTCGGCCTCGTCCAGGACCACCACGCGCAGGCCGTCCAGCCTGATGGAGCTTCTCTGCAGGTGGTCCATGAGGCGGCCCGGGGTGCCGACGACCACCTCCGGGCGGTTTTTCAGCGCGCGCAGCTGGTGCTCGATGGACTGCCCCCCGTAAACGGGCAGAACGCGGACGCCGAGGTACCTGCCCATCGAAGTGATGTCGGTGGCGACCTGTACGGCAAGTTCCCGCGTGGGACAGAGGACGAGGGCCTGCAGGCCTTGCCCCGGGACGATCTTCTGCAGGATGGGCAGCCCGAAAGCCGCCGTCTTGCCCGTCCCCGTCTGGGCCTGTCCCAAAACGTCCCGCCCGGCCAGGAGCGGCGGGATGCTCTTCTCCTGGATGGGCGTCGGCGTTTCGTAGCCCAGGTCTTCGATAGCCCGCATGAGTTCGGGCTTCAGCCCCAGATCCGCAAATGTGCTTGTTGCTGTCATTTTTTACTCCTCAAACTTTAAATCTCGAACTCCGCATCCGATCTTTAGTCTTACACCAAACATCTACCCTGAAAAACGGCCCTTGCTATTCGGGTCTGGGTTTATCCCCGCAAGCAACTTTGCTCAAAGCTTCGGGCACCGTTCTTAGCGAAGGTGAGGTCAGCGTGGCCGCCGACGAGGACGTTCGCGGGCGCTTCCGCTGTCAAAGCGTCGGCCGTACGCTTGCCCTCGGCCTTGCCTGCGCGAACTTGTACGTGACAGAGGAAGATGCTCGTTCGCCTCGGGCGCCGGCCGAACTCCCCGGCACTCAACCTGGCGATTCGTTAAAGCAAACCCATCTCCTATAGCTAAGATCTTCGAAGAGATTTGGTTGAGTGCCGGGTCAAACAGCGGCCGACGCTTTCCCTCGGCTCACTGCGCATTTTTGATTTATACTCCCAACGTTCGCTACGGCCAAGGCCTCGACGCGTACTTGGGTAACCTGCTGAAAATTGCGCCCGCGAACAATCCGCAGGAGGCCCGCCACGTTCCGAACCGAGCTTAGAACGGTCGAAGCGGAGCACGGAGCGCGGGGATAACCCAGACCTGCTGTAACCGTTTTTCATTGTCTGTGGTGCTGCATTTTGCAGCGTGAGGGTCTAACATTGACATCATATCTAATATCTTACACCCTGGACCCTGCAGCTTAAACCCCTTTTCTTAATCTTTGCCCCGCGGCGGACGGTTATGCCGTTAAGCCCGGTCCCGGACGGGCTCAAAGAGGCCGTCCAGAACCGCCCAGTTTTCGGGGAACCTGTTACCCAGAACCCAAAAGCTGACCCCGCGCAGGCCGAACTCGCGCACCAGAGCGTACTTGGCGGCCATGCTCCAGCCGTCCTCGAACCAGACCGCGTGGCCGTTATCCCAGTCGTCGGTGTAATAGAAGAAGGGCGAAGCGGCCCTTTCGTCCCACTGGATCCGGGCGCCGTAACGCTGGGCGAGCTGGCGCGCCCTGACGGGATCCAGGCTTTTGGCGGTATTGGCCGGCGTGTCCGGCAGTTCCCAATCGTACCCGTACAGGGGCATGCCCATCAGGATTTTGCCGGGCGGCACATGTTGCACCAGGTACTCGATCACGCCGCGCACCTTGTCCAGGGGGGCGATGGGCATCGGCGGCCCGCCGATCCAGCCCCACTCGTAGGTCATGACGATCACGCGGTCCACGATCGAGCCCAGGGCCGCGTAGTCGACGAAACCGACCCAGGCCTCGTCGGGCCTGTCGCCGGCCTTGGGCGCCACGGCGACGGACAGCGGGTAACCGGCGCGATGGAGGATGGCGGTCATCTCGCCGATAAAGCCAGTGTAAGCTTCACGGTCCTCGGGAGGCAGGTTTTCAAAGTCAATGTTCAAAGAGTGGTAACCTTTCTCTCTAAGGACCCGGAGGGTGTTTTCGATCACCCGCGTGCGCAGCGCCGGGTCGTTGACGATGGCGTGTCCCAGGTCGGAGCTGAAGTTCGTGCCGTCGAAATTGGTCAGCACCATCTGCGGCCGCACGCCGTGGCGGCGCGCCGCCTCGAGGACGGCGTCCTCGCCCTCGGGGGCGACCAGTTCGCCGT
Source organism: Desulfosceptrum tomskiensis (assembly GCF_049818055.1). Lineage (GTDB taxonomy): Bacteria > Bacillota > Desulfotomaculia > Desulfotomaculales > JASEER01 > JBFLVT01. Next base: position 2,245,756 of record NZ_CP187479.1, on the reverse strand, counting down.
CGTGCCCGGCCCGGTAACTGAAGACGCTGACGTAGGTCAGGTGCCGGGCGGTTTCGTCCAGGGCGTTTACCGCGCCTTTGCCCGGCAGGATGTAGGCGTTGACTTCAATGGCAGGCTCGGGGGAGGTCACGTTGTCGGGCTGCCCGTAGTAAGCTACAGCCGGTGAACCAAGGGGAACCAGTGCGGTCACCGCAAAAAGCAGGGAAACAATCAGGAACCGCGTCGCCTGCCGAATCGCAACACACCACGCTTTCGAGGAGGTAGTTTCGCAACGTGGTTCGTATTCTTCGTCAGGAACGGCAGCCCTTTAAGCAAATTCTGTAGATTTAACCGGGGATTACTTCCGCCGCGGGCGTGAGAATCTCGACATCCGCCCGGGAGCGGGCCGCGGCGGCCAGGTCGCGGACGGTACGGCCGTTGAGAAGGCGGTCGGGGACCAGCTCGGCCAAGGGCACGAGGACGAAGGCGCGTTCGGCCATACGGGGGTGCGGAATGGTCAGGGCGGGGTCATCCATGGTTACGTCGTCGTAGAGGAGAATGTCGATGTCTATCGTCCGCGGTCCCCAGCGGACGGTGCGCACGCGGCCGAGGTCCCGCTCGACGCGCTGAACGGCGGCCAGCAGGTCGAAAGGGGACAAGTCCGTCGTGACTTCGATTACCGTATTCACAAAGCGCGGCTGGTCGATGAATCCCACCGGCGCGGATTCGTAAAGGGAAGCGGCGCGCAGCACCGCGATCCCGGGCAGGGCGCGCAGGCACCCGATGGCGGACAGGATGTTGGCCCGCCGGTCACCGAGGTTTGCACCGAGGCCCATGTAGGCCTTTGCCGAACCCTTCCCGGTCATCGGCCGCGCCTGATTTCCACGGCGGCATAAGCCAGGTGCCCGGGGATGGGGGCCGACGGTTTCTTGACGCGGACCACCACCTCGCGCACCGGCGCGTGCCCGGCCAGGATTTTGGCGGCGACGGCCTCTGCGGCGGCCTCCAGGAGCCGGAAAGGACGCTCGGTGAAGACCGTTTGCACGTCGGCGTAGACCAGCGCGTAGTTGACCGTCAGGGCCAGGTCGTCGGTCTCGCCGGCCGGCCGGAGGTCGGCCAGCATTTCGATGTCCAGGATGAACCTCTGGCCCAGCTCGCGTTCGCTGTCGGAAACGCCGTGGTAGGCGTAGATTTCCAGTCCTTTCAGGATGATCTTATCCATTTTCGTCCCATCCCCGCAAAATGGCGTCGGTCATCCGCGCCACCCTGGTCATCGCCAGGACGTCGTGGACGCGGACGATGCCGGCCCCCCCGGCGATGCCGACCGCCACCGTGGCCGCCGTCCCCTCCAGCCGCTGGTCCACAGGCAGGTCCAGGACCTTGCCGATGGTCGACTTGCGCGAGGTCCCGATCAGGATGGGCAGACCGAAGCCTTTCAATTCACCCAGCCGGCGCAGGATCTCGAGGTTGTGGGCCGGCGTCTTGCCGAAGCCGAACCCCGGATCGAGGATCAGCTGCCGCTCGCTGATGCCGCTCTTGAGCGCCAGTTCGACGCGCTCCTCGAAGTAGGACCAGACTTCGCCCATCAGGTCGCGATAAACGGCCTTCTCGCGGTTGTGCATGAGCACCACCGAGACGCCGGCCCCGGCGACGAGCTCGGCCATTCCCGGGTCCCGCAGGGCCCACTGGTCGTTGATGACGTGCGCCCCCGCTTCCAGCGCCGCCCTGGCGACCGCGGCCTTGGAGGTATCGACGCTGACGGGGACGGGCAGTTCCCGCACCAGCAGCCTGAGTACCGGGAGGATACGGGCGGTCTCGACCTCAGCCGGGACGGGGGTGTGCCCGGGGCGCGTCGATTCCCCGCCCAGGTCGATGATGTCGGCGCCTTCCTCGACCATCCGCCGGGCGCGGGCCAGGGCACTCTCCGGCGTCATGAAAAGCCCGCCGTCGGAGAAGGAGTCGGGGGTGACGTTGAGGATGCCCATGACGAGAGTGCGCTTGCTCAAGGGCAGAACAATGCCCCGGCAATCGAGGTCCGGCAGCGATTCCTGCTCCAGGTTGTCCACGACACAGCGGAGCCGGGCCCCGAGCTCCGGCAGCCCGAAAGGCTGGATCAGCAGCTTGCGCGCCAGGCTGCGGTAATGGGTCACCGTCCCCATGAGCAGGACGTCGGTGCTCTCGACCGAGCAGTTGATGCATCCCCTGCTGACGGCCGCCTCCCCGCCCCGGGCCAGCATCTCCTGTTTGAGGATGTTGGCCTGCCAAGGAGCGAGGCCTGTAACCTTCAGCAGGCGGTACACGGCCTTGGGGGCCATGATCTTGCAGCCCCAGTCGTCCGCTCCCACCAGGGCGATCTCCCGCCTGGCCTCTTCCGTGTTCGTAACGCTTACCGGACGAACCTGCCACCTCATATTAAATGCATTCATAAAACGCAATCATATCCTTATTTCCAAGTGTTGACTCCAGGCATTGAAACGTTTTTATAGCTTACAACTTACGACATATAGGTATATTATCCTTGCAAACTCCTTCTATTTGCCAACCGTTTAACGACGTCCTGTCAAACGCACATCGCAAGCCGATCCATCCCTTATTCCCTGCAATTTCGATTTGCCGCTTGCAAGCATTCCGGCATCCGACTTCCGGCTTCCGACATCCTTATGCGTCACCAGGTATACGCCGCCTAAGGTCAGGACGGCCCCGACAAGGTGAAACAAGGCCAGCCGTTCTCCCAGGAACAGCACGCCCAGCAGGGCCGACCAGACCGGGACCATGTTGACAAAGATCGACGTCCGCCCCGCGCCGACCTTGTTCACCCCGACCAGCCAGAAGACAAAGGCGACGCCCGAAGCGAAAACGGCCAGAAAAAGCATGCTCCCTATTGTGACCGGGCTTAAGTCGAGGAACGACTGCCGGGGGAGAAAAGGGCCGGCGGCAATCAGCAGCATCAGCGCCCCGAGTCCATTGGAAAACGTCGAGGAGGCCAGCGGGGTCATGCGCCCGGTGGCAATTTTGCCGGCGACCGAGTAGACAGCCCACGACACCGCGCAGCCGAAAAGCATCAGGTCACCCTGGTTGACGGCCAATGCGGCGAGCACCGAGAGCGAGCCTTTGGTAATAATCACCGTCACACCCGCAAGGCATAGGAAAAACCCCAGCAACTGCCCGGGCCCGAAACGCTCCTTGAGGACGAAGAAGGAAATGATGGCCGTAATCATGGGACTCGAGGCGATGACCAAGGCGCCGTCGGTAGCCGCCGAGGTCCGCATGCCGTAGAAGAAAAGAGCGTTGTACAGGAAGACGCCGGTGGCGGCCAGGAGCAGCAGCACCGGGAGATCCCTCAGTTTCGGCAGGTTTTTCAGGCCTTCCCACCGCAGGAAAAAGGGGAGCAAGAACAGGAACGAGATCGAGAAGCGGACGGCGGCCGCGACCAGCGGGTGCATCTCCAGGACCACGAACTTGGCTGCGACGAAGGCTCCGCCCCACATCATGGCGGTCAGAAAGAGAAACAGGTAGTGCCATTCGAAACGACGGCTGTCCAAAATCTGTTGCCCCTCCGTATAACTCTGCATAAGAAGAGAACCGTGAAGGCCCGGAGGCCTTCACGGTTCCGCTATGCCTTCAATTGTTACCAGCGATTATTCGGCCGGCTTGTACTCCCAGACCATTGCCTTCTCTACCAGCTGGAAGATGTGCTTGACCTTCAGGCCAAGCTGGTATTCCTTATTAATGTCGTTCAGCTGGTCGTAGCAGTTGTGGCACGGGGCGCAGCAGATCTCGGCGCCGGTGGTGCGGATCTGTTCGGCCTTCAGTTTACCCTTGGCCATGCGGTAGGGCTTAATGGTATCGCCCATCGCCAGGGCGCCGCCGCCGCCGCCGCAACAGTAATTGTACTGGCGGTTCGGCCACATCTCGACGAAGTTCTCGCAGACCTGGCTGAGGACGTAACGCGGCTCCTCGACGACCCCGCCCTTGCGGACGGTGTTGCACGGGTCGTGCAGCGTTACGATCTCAGTGTTCTTGGACTTGTCGACCTGGATCTTGCCCTCGCGCAGGATCTCGGCCAGGTACTCGACCATGTGCAGGATCGGGAAGTCGACCGGAATCCACGCCTTGGCGCCGAACTTGAAGGCCCAGTAGCCGTGGCCGCACTCGGTGCACACGAGGCGCTTGGCGTTGAGCTCGCGCATGGCGTCGACGGTGATCTGGAAGATCTTCGTCGCCTCGTCGTCGCGCCCGTTGAAGAGACCGAAGTTCGTCACGTCGAAGGCCTTGCTGGAAAGCGTCCACTTGGCGCCGGCGGCCGTGAAGATCTTCGTCCAAGTCTTGATGTCTTCGGGATAGTACTTAATTTCGCGCGGGTGCGGGATGAACAGGAAGTCGCAGTCGGGGACGTCCATCGGGATCTTGAAGTTCGGGTCCCCGAGCTCTTCCTGAAGCTCTTCCTGCATCCAGTCGATGGTGTCCAGGTAGTCCTCCACGCTGACGCCCATCTGGTTGCCGGTTTCCAGGTGGGTATTGGCAACGAGCTGCAGCGTGCCGGGCGCGGTCAGGCCGAAATTGCCGCGCACCGTGCGCACGACACCACCCATGTCGATGCCCATCGGGCACTCCAGGGTGCAGCGCCCGCAGCAGTTACAGTTCCAGACGAAGATGTCGTCCAGGGTGCTTTGCTTTAGGCCAAGCAAGATCTTACGGATAAACTTGCGCGGGTCCATATTGTCGACCGCACCGTTAAAGCAGCAACCGGCCGCGCAGGTGCCGCACGTCAAGCAGGTCTGGAAGAAACTCCGCTTGGCGGGGTCCAGGATACGGTATTTCTCCTCTATTTCCTTGCGGAAAGAGGGGTCGGACACATTCGTCAAAGCTAGGGCTTCCATAATATCCCTCCAACCAACCTAATTTGGGGGTATGACCGTTGGCATCTGACGTGTGAGGTCAAATGAACGGTCTAAACAGTCATTCCTTAGGCCAGCAACGCCGCGATCTCGGCAAAGATCTGCTCATCCTTGAAGCCTCTAGCCGACAGAGCCTTGGACGGGCAGGCCGCCACGCAGGTGCCGCAGCCCTTGCAAAGGACTTCGTTGACTTCGGCAACCGTATGCTTGCCGCCCTTGTCGACCAGTGAAACAGCGTTGTACGGGCAAATCGTCACGCAGATACCGCAGCCGGAGCACTGATCCTGGTTGACGAGCGCCACGGCGCCGCCGCCGACCAGGGCTTCCTTCGTCAGCACGGTCGCCGCACGGCCCGCCGCAGCCCGGCCCTGGGCAATTGCTTCCTCCAGGAACTTGGGACCGTGAGCCAGGCCGGCCACGAAGACGCCGTCCGTCGCAAAGTCGACCGGGCGCAGCTTCATGTGCGCTTCAAGGAAGAAGCCGCCGTCGTATTCGCCGCAGACCTTGTAGAACTGGGCGATATCCTTGCTGTCCGGAGCCACCGTCGCCACGTTCAGGGCGAGGAGGTCGGCCTCGACAGCCAGCGGCTCGTTCAGGACCGGGTCAAACACGTTCACGACCAGCTTGCCGTCAACAGCCTTGACGTCAGGCTTACGGTCGACGTCATAGCGGACGAAGACAACGCCCTTCATACGGGCTTCCCTGTAGAAGTCTTCCTTAAAAGCGTAGGTGCGCATATCGCGGTAGAGGACGTAAACATTGACGTCCGGGTTAAGCTCCTTTAGCTTGAGAGCGTTCTTAACAGCCTCCGAGCAGCAAATCCGGCTGCAATACATCCGGGGTTCTTCACGGGAGCCGACACAGTTGATCATCACGACGTTCTTCGCGCCCTTAACCTTGTCGGAGCCCTTAGCGATCTCCTCTTCAAGCTCAAGCGCGCTAAGGACACGGGCGTCCTGACCGTAGAGGTACTCGGTCGGCTGGTAGACCCGGGCACCGATGGCGATAACGGTAGCGCCGTGCTCCAGGACTTCTTCCTTGCCGCCGGCACTCACGGTGGTCTTAAAGTTGCCGACGTAACCCTCAACGGCGGTAATGGTCGCACCCTTGAAGACCTTGATCCTCGGGTTGCCTTCAACAGCCGCGATTAAGCCCTTAACGTAGGACTGGACGTCGACACCTTCCAGGGTGTAGTGAATCTTGTTGGCCATACCGCCGAGGACGTCGGCCTTCTCAACAAGGTAGACATCGAAGCCCTGGCTGGCCAGGTCGAGGGCGGAATTCATGCCGGCCACGCCGCCGCCGATAACCAGAGCCGCCCGGTTGACACCGAGGGTCAGGGTGTAAAGCGGTTCGAGCAGGCGGGCCTTGGCGACCGCGCGCTTAACGATGTCCTTGGCCTTCGCCGTGGCAGCGTCCTTGTCCGTCATATGGACCCAGGAACAGTGCTCGCGGATGTTGGCCATCTCAAACAGGTAGGGGTTCAAGCCGGCTTCGGCGCAGGTCGCCCGGAAAAGCGGCTCGTGCGTCCGCGGGGTACAGGAAGCAACGACCACGCGGTTGAGCTTGTGCTCCTTAATCGCATCCTTGATCAGCTGCTGGGAGTCAGACGAACAGGAATACAGCATATTTGTGGCAAACACGACGTTCGGCAGGGTGGCGGCGAAGTCCTTCACCGCCGGAACGTCGACGTACGCGCCGATGTTGATGCCGCAGTGGCAGACGAAGACGCCGATGCGCGGCTCCTCGCCGGAAACGTCGACCTCGGCCGGGGCCTCTTCCTTGGTAACCAGCGTCCCGCGGGCTTCCGCCAACAGGCTGCCGGCACAGGCAGCGGCCGCGCTGGCCTGCATAACGGTCATCGGGATGTCCATCGGGCTCTGGAAGGCGCCGCAGACGAAGACACCCGGACGCGAGGTTTCGACCGGAGCGAGCGTAGAGGTCTCGGCGAAGTTGTACTTGTTCAGCTTGACGCCGATCTTTTCGGCCATCTCGACCGCACTCTTCGGCATGCCGAGGCCGACCGACAGGACGACCATATCGAACTCTTCGTAGGCAACGGAGCCGTCCTCGTTGGCGTAACGGATGCCGACCCTGTCACCCTCCAGCGGGTCCAGGCCGTAAACACGGGCACGGACAAAGCGGACGCCGGTCTCCTTCTTGGCCCGCTCGTAGTAGGCTTCAAAGCCCTTGCCGAAGGTACGCATATCCATGAAGAAGATGGCGGTGTCGAGCTTACCGGGGGCATGCTCCTTGGCGATCATCGCTTCCTTGATCGCGTAGGTGCAGCAGACCGAGGAGCAGTAACCGCAGCCGATCTTAACGTCGCGGGAACCCACACACTGCAGCCAGGCGATCTTCTTCGGCTCCTCGTGGTCGGAGGGCCGCACGAGGTGGCCGCTGAAGGGACCGGAAGCGCTGAGGATGCGTTCAAACTCAAGGCTGGTGACCACGTTCTTCACGGTCCCGTAGCCGAGGGCCTTGAGCGGGGCGGGATCGAACTTCTGGAAACCGGGGGCCAGAATCACCGCGCCGACCTCGAGGGTCAGGGTCTGCGGTTTCTGGTTGAAATCAATGGCGTCCTTCTGGCAGGCTTTCTGGCAGAGCATACATACGGGTTTGCCCGTTTGCACGCCCTTGGTCAGGTAGAGGCACTTGTCGGGCTGCCAGATGGCGTAGGTCGAAGGCACGGCCTGGGCGTACTTGTTGCCGATAATCTTCATCGTATTGATGCCTTCGTTGAAGGGGTCCGGAACCTTCACGGGGCACTTGGCGGCACAGTCGCCGCAGGCAACGCACTTGTCAGCATCGACGTATCTGGGCTGTTGAACAACGGTGGCCTTAAAGCTTCCGGGCTCACCGTCGAGGCCGGTCAATTCGGCCATCGTCACGAGCTCGATGTTGGGGTGCCGGCCGCATTCTACCAGCTTCGGGGAAAGGATACACATTGAGCAGTCGTTGGTGGGGAAGGTCTTATCCAGCGAGGCCATTACACCGCCGATAGCCGGGGACTTCTCGACCAGGTAGACCTTGTACCCGGCGTCAGCGAGGTCCAGCGAAGCCTGAACGCCGGCGATACCGCCGCCCACCACCATAACCGATCCAATCTTATTCGGCATAGTGCTACACACCCGTCCTCCCATTTGAGCGTCCCGGCAAATTTCTTTGCCGAGCCAAAAACCTGGAATCTATCAACCCGTTGGTAAACCGCAGCGAGTTTTCCCCACCCCCTCCTTTTGATTCATTCTTTAGTCAGTCAAACAACCGGCAAAAGAAGACGCAAAACCGGGCCCACAATTCCGAGGACCTCGGACTTCACCCCAAATCTTGTCCATAGTATAATTCGCCCGTCAGTTCACTGTCAATTCTTTTGTCCCGACAGGCTCCAATAAGAACGCCCGTCCGGCGTATAACGCCGACTGGGCGTTCTTTTTATTCATTCTTCATTCATCCACAGTAGCATTCGGCGCCATACACTAATTACCCTGCTGGGCACTGCCATATTCGAAGAAAAACATGGCTAACGCTTCCAGAACAGGAGATTCATACTTCTCGATCTCGCCCGCATCGGACATCGCGGTCAGCTTCGGGTCGACGGGCATCCGGGCGATCAGCTTCATCCCCGTTTCGGCCGCCACCTTGTCCGCCCTGCTGGGACCGAAGATTTCGTACTTCTCGCCGCACTTGGCGCACTCGAAATAAGCCATGTTCTCAATGAAGCCGTAAACCGGGATGTTCATCATGCGGGCCATGTTCAGCGCCTTCTTGACAACCAGGATGGCCAGTTCCTGCGGCGCGGTCACCATAATGAGGCCGTTGATGGGCAGCGACTGCATCACCGTCAGGGGGGCGTCACCCGTCCCCGGGGGAAGGTCGACGAAGAGGTAATCGACATCGCCCCAGGCGACGTCGGTCCAGAACTGCTTGATGGCGTTGCCGATGATCGGCCCTCGCCAGATGACCGGCTCCTCGGGGTTTTGCAGGAGAAGGTTCATGGACATCAGCTTGATGCCCAGGCCCTTGCTGTTCACGGGAAGGATATACCCCTCGGTACCGGTGGGGCGTTCGGTCGCGCCGAAAAGCTTGGGAATGCTGGGTCCGGTCAGGTCGGCATCGAGAATGCCCACCTTCTTGCCCGCGCGGGCCAGGGCGATGGCCGCTATCGCGGTCACCGTGGATTTGCCCACGCCGCCCTTGCCGCTCATGACCGCGACAACGTTCTTGATGTCCGAAAGGTCGTTCGGCGCCAGTTTCTCGATGGCCGGTCCCTTCTTGCCGGGGCACCCCCCGGCCGGCGCCATTTCAAGTTCGCTGCCGCCATTCTTCTTATCGGGAGCCAAAACTCGTCACCTCTTCAGAAAGTTATTTCTTATTCTGTACGGTCGAGCGACCGTGCATCCCTTTTCTGCGGCCCATACCCCGCTGGCTCAGGCTGGCCACCTCTTCGCTGCCGCATTTCGGGCAGCAGGGATCAGCCTCGGCCGGCTGCCCGTCCCACTCGATACGGCACTCGGCGCAGCGAAACCGGCGGGAAACGTACTCGTAGTTGCCGCCCTCAAGGCGGATGGCCTTCCCCTCGACGAGGGCCTGCGTAAGCTTCTGCCGGGCGCTGGTCAGGATACGCTGGAAGGTCGGCCTGGAGATGCCCATGCGCTCGGCGCAGGCCTCCTGTTCCAGTCCCTCGGTATCCTTGAGACGCAAAGCTTCGACCTCTTCGATGGTCAGGGCGACCTCTTCCAGGCTCCACAGCGGGATACCTGCCGGTTTGAAATAGGTGCAGTGAGGCAGAAATTCGACACGACGGCACTTGGGCGGGCGTCCCATTATATCCTCTCCTGCTGAAGAAAGTAGGCTGGTAACCGTAACTAAAATTATAGTAAAACAGTCAACATTGGTCAATGATTTCGAGCATAGCGACAATTAAATCCCGTCTCATACCTCCGTGCGGCCGCGGGCATACTAAGGGAAAATCGCAAGGAGGGAAACAACATGGCTGTTATGTGCACCGTCAACAACTGCCATTACTGGGCCTCAGGCAACAAATGCGCGGCCTCGGACATCCTGATCTGTTCCGACGAGCTGGCCCAAAAGGCCCCCGAGAGCTGGGACGCGAAGGACGCAAAACAGGCTAACGCCACGCCGGTGAAAAATTGCATAGACACGGCCTGCAAGACCTTCGTCGACAGGGGTTCCCCGGCCACCAACGTGGACGGCGCCACCAGGAAGATGTCTTAAAGAAATTCTCGCCTAATTGAACCTAAAGAGGAACTCTGACGACGAGTTCCTCTCTCCGTTTAATGGGCCTGTTCGGTATGGTCTACCCCTTTATCATCAGAACGGGGCAATGAGCATGTCTGGTCACGAACTGGGAAACGCTGCCGATAACCAATTGTTGCAAGCGGCTTAAGCCCCTTGCTCCTACAACAATCAGGTCTACCTCGTTTTCGTTCGCGAAACGAACCAGGGTCTGCCCAACATGGCCGAACAGCAGGTGCGCCGTGACGTTTTCACGATCAAGAGCCGGTTTAATCTTTGCGAGGCTCTTGTCATAAAACGCCTGCGCCTGCGCTTTAATGTCTTCGACTTCCCCCACGCTCCCGGCGTAGTCGGGCAGGTGAGCGACCATCACGACATCGAGCGAAGCCCCGTACTTCCCGGCGAGGTCCAGGCCGGCGGCAAACGCCTTCAGGGCATGGTCCGAGCCGTCGTAGGCCACCATTATCTTCTTAAACATCTCCGACCCTCCTCAACTTATCCTTCCCCTGTACTCTTTCCGCCGTCAAAAAAGCATTCTTGCGCCCTGGGCCGGAAGAAGGCCTGCGCGATAACCGTGGGCACGATGGCGCTGCTGATCACGGCTGTTACCAGGATGGTGTACTGTTCCTGGTTAATTATCCCATGCGACAGGCCGAAAAGGGAAGAAATCGTACCAAAAGTCAGACCCGTCGACATCAGCAGGGTCGTGTACATCCCGTTGCGGCTGCTGAACCGGAACAGCTTGGTAAGCGGCAACACGCCGGCGAATTTGGCGACGACCTTAACGGCCAGGTAGATGACGATCAGCAGCGCCCCCGAGGCGATGGCAGGCAGGGAAATAAAGAGACCCGCTTTAAGGAAGAAGAAAGGCGTTAAAACGGCGAAAGCCATCGCCCTCAACCGCGCCAGCAGTTCCCGGTGCGCCATAAAGAAGCCGGCCACGGACAGGCCCAGCAGGTAGGCCGGCAGAACAGCCTCACTGTTGGCCTTCAAAGCCAGGCCGCCCAGGAAGAACAAAAGGAACAGGAAGTATTTGGCCTCCATCTGGCTGACCCGGTTGCCGTACCGGGAGGCGAACCACGGCGTGAGCTTCGGGGTGACGGCCAGCACCACGGCCGAAACACCGATAAAGATGCCGAGCCAGACATCGAAATTAGCGAAGAAAATGCCCAGGGCCAGGACCGTGCCCAGGTCGGTGACGAAACAGGCGGCCAGGATGATCTTGCCGAGTTCGGTTTCGTTGAGGCCCGTCTCCACCATCACCGCGTAGACCACGGCCACCGAGGTCGTGGACAGGGCGATCCCGGCGATCAGCGAGGCGTCCATCGTCCAGCCGGCCACCCAGTAAGCGTAGGCGAAGGCGGCCAGGAAAGGAAAGAAAAAAGAGGCCGTGCCGATGGACACGCTCTCTTTAAACTTGCTGCGCAGGACCACCGGGTCGACCTCGGCCCCGGCCAGGAAGGTTAAAAACACGCTGCCGAAGCCGGCCAGCATCTGCACCCAGGGAACGACCTCCAGGTGGAGGAAGTTGCCCCCGATCACGCCGAACATGATTTCGGTAATGGCCACCGATAATCCGAGACGGACCGAAACCAGTCCCGCGGCAAGGGCGAGCCCGATCCACAATGAGGCGACGAGCCACTCGTTCACTGTTTCCCCTCCTGCTGCATCTGGTCGAGACCGGAACAAAAAGGCCCCCACCCGTATCGGTAGGAGCCATCAGCATCGCTGCGCTTAAAGGCGAGCCCCATCGCCCTGGCTATCTTATTCCACTTTAGTATCTTATCCAACCGGCAAACGCGGCGTCAAGTACCTTTTTAACCTTCAGGCCGCAGGGTTTTCGGTCTTCGCCCTGCGCCAGACCAGCCAGAACAGGGGCAGCGCCAGCACCTCCAGGGCCACGATAAACAGAGTGACGTAAGCCAGGCGTATGTCGTAGAGATAACCCAGAATAACGCTGCCCAGCATCCAGGCCCCGCCGTAGGCGGTGTTGAAAATCCCGTAGGCGAAAGCGCGCCCGCCCGGCCCGACCATGTCGGCGACGGCGGCACGCATGGTTGTTTCCTGGATGCCCATCACCGCTCCCCAGAGGACCATCCCGGCCAGGGCCGGGAGATAGCCGTTGCCGAAAATCAGCCAGGGCAGCGGCAGGACTAAGAGCGGCACGGCGATGAGGGTGCCGAGCCCCGCACGGTCATAGAACCTGCCGGCCAGCAGGGCCACGACGGCGTCCACGCCCATGGCCACGGCATAAAGCACGGGGATCTGCACGTCGGAAACGACGCCCTGCAGCTTGAAATGGTAGGATACGATCTGGTAGTTGGCAAACCCGCCGACCGTTACGGCCGTAAAAGCCACGTACAGCCAGAACACGCGCGGGAGCCGCGGCTTGCGGGGCTCTCCGCGCACCTCGGGAGCCTGCTCCAGAAGATGCGGCGCCGGAAAGGTCTGCCGCGCCCACGTCAATGTTCCCAGCGCCAGCAGCGCCGGCACCAGCAAAATTCCGAACCCGACCCTGTAATTGCCGCCCAGGTAGAGGGCCGCGGCGGCGAGCAGGGGACCCGCCAGGGCCCCCACCTGGTCGAGAGCCTCGTGGATGGCGAACCCCCACCCGCGCCCGGTCTTTGACGTGGCAAAAGAAAGCATCGCGTCCCGGGCCGGCGTGCGCAAACCCTTCCCCATGCGTTCCAGGATCAGGAGCCCGGCTGCCGTCTCCCACCGCCCGGCAAGGGCCAGGGCGGGCACGGCCAGCAGGTTGATCCCGTACCCGAACGCCGTCAGCAGCCAGTACCTGCGCGTCCGGTCGGCCCAGTACCCCGAGACAAGGCGCAGCCCGTACCCCAAGAACTCCCCGAACCCAGAGACCAGCCCTACAATAAGGCCGCTGGCGCCAAGCAGGGCCAGGAACGGGCCGGAGATGCTGCGCGCCCCTTCATAGGTAAAATCGGCAAAAAGGCTGACAACGCCCAGCAAGACAATAAACTTAAACGCCTGTCTCTTACCGCCGTCCTCCCTAGTCAAGGCTTTTCCTCCTCAAAAAGTGTTGTTCTCAAAACTTCCTCGACCGTCGCCCGCAGCTCAGCAAGGCGCTCCAGCTCGGCCCGGCACTGCGCCAGAGCTTGCTTCCTTTCCTCCTCCCCGGCCTGGCGGTCGGTCAGGGCGCGTTCAATGGCGCTCTTGAGCCCGAAAGCCACGGCGTCGGCGCGCAGGCGCAGCTGGCCGGCCACCTCCCGGACGCGCTCGGTCAGCCCGGTGACGATGTCGGCCCGCACCCGGCCGCAATTGCGGTCCAGCAGTTCTTCAAGTTTGTGCCGGGCGTTGCCCGTGACCTTCTTGCGGATCAGGCTCTTCGGGAGCATCGACACCACCGTCAATTCCTCAAAGGCGGGAATGAAAGTCGGGTTATCCCAGAAGTGGAAATAGAAGAAGCGGTCGCCCAGGATGTACTCCTTGTAGTCCGTCTTGTGGACGGGAACGTTGAAGATGGCGGCCGAAACGGTCATCATGCGGTCGACAACGGCCTCGATCCGGGCGAAGAAGCGCTGCGCCACACTTTCAAAATCCTTGCGCACGGCCGTCCGCAGCTCGTCCTGTTTGACCTGCAGGACCTCGAGGATGATCCGCTTGGTGAACTCCTGGGTCTCCTCGGCGATCTGCCTTACGGACCTGCCCGGCCAGATCTTGTTGATATAGGCCTCGAGCCGGGCGGCCAGCGCGGGCTGCATCTGTTTTTTGAACGCCTCGATTTCTTCCCCCACCCGGTCGCCCAGTTTTTCGACCTCTCGGTACAGCAGGTAGATACTGTCTTCGCGCTCCTGCTCGAGAACCGCGAGTTCTTTGGTAAAAGCATCAAGCTTCTCCTGCAGGCTCTCCAGGGATTCGTCCATGCCCCGCCGCCACAGCTCCAGTTCAAGCGCCAGTTCATTGATAATCCGCTGCGCCCGGGAAGCTACCGCCGAAAGGATCAGTGCGGCCTTCTCCTTCTCGGCTACCGTGCGCAGGAGGGCCTCCAGCTCGCCCATGCGGCTCTGCCGGTAAAGGCTTTCGTTGCCGGTCAGCTTTCCTTCAAGAGCCTGCTTGGCGGAGACAGGCAGGACGGTGATCCCGGGCGTCTTTAAATGCTCGCGCAGGATTTGTGTCACAAATGCGATCGCTTCGCCAAGGTCGGCCTCCCGGACGAGATCGGCCTTGTTGAGGACGAAAATCATCTTGCCCACGTACTCGCGAATGTCGTGCAGGTAGGCCAGCTCGGTCTTCCCGAGGGGAGCGTCGACCGAAACCAGAAAAATGCCGGCGTCGGCGCGCGGGAGGTAGCCGTAAGCGGCCTGGGTATTGTGTTCGTATACCGACCCTACCCCGGGCGTATCCACCAGGATGACGCCCTGGGCCAGGTAGGGCGACGGGTGGGTAACGACGACCTCGCGTACTTTTTTCACATTGGCCGGGTTTCCTTTTTCGGTGACAAAGTCCGGAATTGCTGAAAGGCCGATCGGCTCATCCCGCCCGTCCAGGTAGTAAACCCTGGCGGCCGGCTCCGGACCGTGGTGGATAACGGTCGGAATGGCCGTCAGGGGGACCACCGCCGACGGAAGGACTCTATCCCCCAGAAGGGCGTTGATCAGCGTGGACTTGCCCCGCTTGAACTCCCCCAGCACCACCAGGGTGATCGTTTCCTGCCGCAGCCGCTCGGCGCTTTCGGCGAGCAGCTCGGCGGCAAAACGGTTCCCTTTTTGCCCGACGATGGCCGTCAGTTCCTCCACCGTCTTCTGCAAAGCTGTCTTCCGTTTGGCATAGTCGCCTGTCACGATTGTCACCACCCTAAAAACAAAACCCCTACCCAGCAGCGTCAGGCCGCTCGGTAGGGGTTATCAACCACGGCGTGGTAATTCAGGCGAACCCCATCGCCTCCATGTTCCGCCATTCACAACTACTCTTTATCTTAAGGTAGTCCGTTTCGTGCTGTCAAGGGACTCTGGAGGCCCTAGGAGACCGCTGAAAAACTGCGCCTGGCAAAAAGGATCGGATGCCAGAAGTCAGAAATCTGACCTGATGAAATCCGCAGAGCGATTGCTAAGGATTATAGACTTGCAATCGCGAAGCAATCGCTTCCCGTAACCGACCTCTGACCTCTTGCCTCGGACCTCTTTTTGAGCGGTCTTAAGGGTAACTTCTGAAGCATAGCCGTACCCTAGAGATGCCTATGCCAAAACCAGTGTATTGGCTTTTTGCGGCACTCTCCTAGACAAAGAACTGGATGATGTACTCGAGCGCCAGGCCGGTGATCAGAATTCCCAGCAGGACCTTGATCCACCGCTCCGGCAGGTACTTCTGAAAGCGCGCCCCGACGTAGGTGCCGGCCAGGCCGCCGACGCCGAAGAGGGCGCCCAGGGCCCAGTCGGGGCGGACCACCTTATCGGCGGCGTAAGAAGTAAGGGCCAGGATCTCGAAGAATGTCACGCCGGCGATGGAGGTCAGGAAGGTCCCGGCCAGGGCGGCGCCGGCCACGGTGTAGATCGGCAGCCCCATCATCGACACCACGAAGGGCGCAATGATCGCCCCGCCGCCGATGCCGTAGATGCCGCCGATCAAGCCGACAACAAGGGCCAGGATAAAGATCGTCATCGTGCTGAAGGAAAAAGTCTCGCCCCAGAACTCGTACTCGATGCGGGACAGCGACACCGACTTCGTCATGACCACGGCATCCGCCGGCAGGCCGGCGGCCAGGCGTCCCTTGAGTTGTTCCTTCTGCTGCTGCACGCGCTCCTTGAATTTCTGCTCAAGCGCCTTCTGCTTCTTCTTTCCCTCGCGGGCGCGTCCCGTCGACTCGTAAAGGGTGCGCACCCCTAGGTACAGCAGGACCAGGCCGACGAAGAGCTTGAAGGCCCGCGGGTCAGGCAGGTACTGGATGCGGATCAAAGACCCGGCGAAGACCCCGGGCAGCGTGCCGACGATCACCACCCAGGTCAGCGGCCAGGCCATCCGCCCTTCCTTGATGTAGCGGTAAAGCCCGCCGGGAATGGCCACGATGTTGTAGATCAAGTTCGTCGGGCTGACCGCAGGGCTGACGAAGCCGAGGACGCTCACCTGGAAGGGCAGGAGCAGGAAGGCGCCCGAAACGCCGGCCGGAGCGGTCATAGTGGAAACCAGAAAAGCCACCAGCGGGGGGATCAGCGGAAAAACGTCGACGCCCGAAACGGGGAAGTGCATTTATACCCTCTCTCCTTTCTATATCCCACTTCTCATTCAGCAGGGAATCAGCCCGTTCTCTTCCAGTATCCTCTGCCCCTCGCGGCCGTGCACCAAATCCAGGAAGGCCTGCGCCAGGGCCGGGTGTTTTGTCTGCCGGTGAACCCCGATGGCAAACTCGATAGGTGCGCCCCTGACCACCGCCGTTTCCCCGGGCTGCCGCCCCTCCAAGGTCACCGCCGCCCGCGCGTACCGTTCGGCGAAGGCGGGGCTGGAAAGGTCGATCTCCCGCGGCAAGGTCAGGTGCCGCAGGTCAAACTGTTTGGCTACCGAGGAATAGACAAAGGCGTAATCGATACGTCCCTGGGCAACCAGCTCGACCAGGTCGATCGACTTGGAGACAATCCGGTCGCGCGGGCACCGGGCCTGCAGTCGCGTGTAGAGGCCGCCGCGGTTGTAGTACCGCTCGGCCAGCTGCCAGACCATCAGCGTCCGGTAGCCGCAGGGATCCAGGTCCTCATCCGAACGGGCATACGTAACCCGGTCGGCGAGCAAGACGTCCATCCAGTTCCGGCTGTCGATCCCTCCTTGCCCCCTGGAGTATTCGTCAAAAACAATGACAATCCGGTCAGTAGCGAAAACAAAGCACCGGGCCACGATATCCGGAGCCAGGAAGTCGACGAAGATAGCCGGATCGGCCAGCACGATGACGTCGGCCTTTTCCCCATGCTGCAGCCGGCGGGCGCATTCCCGGGACCCGGCTCCCTGCATCGTCACCGTTACACCCGGGTGGGCATCCTGGAAGACCCGCGCGCACTCCTTGAGCGGGCCCCTCAGCGCCCCGGCGTGCAGGATGTGTAGAGACGCCTCGCTCATCGGACCTCATCACCTTTCATAACTTCCTCGATGTTTTCTTGCGTGATAAGGCCGCCCCGGATGTTCTCAAACAGCCTTAAGAACGCCTCCAGCTGTTCGCGGCGGCGGCGCGCATTGGCGGCCATCATATCTAAAAGATGCTCTCCTTCAACTGTCAGGTGGTAGACCCGCCGTGCGGGGCCGGACTCCCCGGCCTCCCACTGCGAGTGCACCAGGCCGTCGTCCTCCATCCGCCTGAGGTTGCGGTAAACCGTAGCCGGGTCGCTCTCCTCACCGGTAAAGGCCACACCGTTTAACATCTGGATCAGTTCGTAGCCGTGCATGGGGCGCAGCGAGAGCAGCAGCAAGAGCCCCGGCTGCAAAAGCCGCTCGGCCCGCAGGTAGGCAGCATATTCCGATGACTCACCGTTCAAGACATTTTGCCGGCTCATGTTTGCACATCTCTTCTATTTGCATAATGCACTTAGTGTTGTGAAAATAATAGCATGCCGTTCGCCGCTCTGACAACAACCTTTCTTCCATACTTACTTGACTTACTTGCGCAGCCAATTAGCCGGGGCAGG
Source organism: Desulfosceptrum tomskiensis (assembly GCF_049818055.1). Lineage (GTDB taxonomy): Bacteria > Bacillota > Desulfotomaculia > Desulfotomaculales > JASEER01 > JBFLVT01. The sequence continues at coordinate 2,227,998 of NZ_CP187479.1, read as the reverse complement.
TTAAAACTTGGGCTTGTCCGGGTAAGGAGCAGAAGGGGACAAAACACGAACGGCGGGATTGCACCCCGTTTTTGCAGTGACTCTTACTGGTGCGGCCAAAGCTTTAATTCGGGATTAACGGCGATACCTGGGATAGAAGTACATCCATAAGCCCGTTCCGGTCATCAAAAGCAAAACATAGGCCGTCAGCTCGCTGACACTCCGGTGCCACGTCCTGACAGTGGAACTGCTGACGGGTACAGTATCAGCTTGGACCTGGTTTTCGTATCCCGCCCTTTGCTGAATTCCCTGGCGATACTGCCGGCCGCCGGTTGTACTGTTCTCCATGAACAAACCGGTAACCGCGATGAGGATAAACAGTACTGCCGCTGGTATCGCCAAAAACTTATGGACCTTTCTGGCCATCCTGTAACTGTTAATCGAAACGCACCCTCTCCCATACCTCTCATTACCGTTCTTATTCAAGATAGTAACACGATTTTCCTAATAACCAGCAAATCCTGGATGAGAAATCCTCCGCATATACTTGCCTTGTACGCATTCAAAAAGTGTTCGAGCTTTCGTTACCGGTTGTTCACAGAGCTGTCAAATCTTTTGGGTATGATAGCCAAAAGCCGGTACCAGCCGAAAGGAGGTGACCTTATGAAACGCAGATTGCTGTTAGTGGCTGTTGCCGCACTGGTGGTCTTCGCCTTTGCCCAGGCGGCGTTTGCCGGGTGGGGCGGCGGTCCGCGGATGCTCTCCAGCGACAGCTGGGTGAACATGGCTGACACCTTGAAACTTACTCCCGAACAGGCCCAGAAAATCCAGAACCTGCAGAAGGATCACTTTGCCAGCACCCAGGATGTCCGTGCCAAGCTGCAGCAGCTGATGTTTGAACTGCGCAGCTTGCAGTGGCAGCCCGGCGCCGATCAGGCGACGGTAGACGCCAAGATCAAGGAGATCAACGATCTCCGTGAGCAGCTCTACAAGGCTCAGCAGCAATACCGGGACCAGATGAAGTCCCTGCTTACCGACGAGCAGCTCGCCCAGATGGCTAAAACTAGAGGCTTCGGCGGCGGCCGTCACGGCGGATTCGCCCGTGGATGCTTCGGCGGCGGTTTTGCACCGAGCTCAAATTAAGCGAATGTTGATCCGCAACTACGATAAGGGGAAGGCTGTAATGCCTTCCCCTTCCGCATGTCTCACCCATTACCGAATGATTGGACTCGGTGATAAGTAATGTAGTTACTGGGGGTCAGCGTATTCAATGTTCGCCCGGCTGCGCAGTTCCGCCAGCCAGGAATCGAATTTCTCCTGGATTTTTTGATCTATAAGCCTCGTTTTTACATCATCCTTTATGTCCTCAAACGCCGGATTAACGGCAGCCTTTTTCTCCAGCGCCTGGATGATGTGGTAGCCGTATTGCGTCTGCACCACGTCGCTGATTTCCCCCAGATTCAAGGAGAACGCCGCCTTTTCAAACTCGGGCACCATCTGTCCCTTCTTGATGAATCCCAGGTCGCCCCCGCTGCCTGCGGTGGCATGATCTTTAGACTTCTGCTCCGCTATCTTCGAAAAGTCGGCTCCCCGGCGAAGGTCCTGCAGAATAGAGACTGCCTCATCCCTGGTGTCGACCAGGATGTGCCGTACTTTGACCTGTTCGGGCTGGCCGAACTCGTCCGGGTGGTCGGTGAAGTACTGTCGCGCCTCGTCATCGGTTACGGTCACGGTGGGGGCGATCAGTTTCCGGACTGTGTGCCACATGGCGATCTGTTCCTTTACCTTTTCCAGGCTGGAGCCCTGCAGGGCCAGCATCCGGTCCAATTCCTCATCGGAAGCAATCCCCCAGGTGTCCTTCATACTCTTTAATTCAGCCTGGATTTCTTCCGGAGTCACCTTAATACCCTTTTCTTCGGCTTCCTGCATAATCAGCATTCTGTCAACCAGATCTTCTTGAGTCTCACGTCCTACCAGCTTGTACATTTCCTGGTAGAGCTGCTCTTTGGTCAGCTTCTCACCGTTTACTCTAGCCAAAACCTCTCCCCGGCCGTTCCACCAGGCCCCGGCCAGAGCGAGCACCAAGACCGCAAATACGGCCAGGCCAATCATTTTGAAATTGAAAGCCTTCACTGTTTTTCCCTGGTTTTGTTCAGTCAACAAATAAGCCCCCTTGTCGTTGTTACCCTCACCCTGCCCTTCACAAGGACTCTGAATGAGAGCACAAAGTCCTGTTACCATTCTACCCGAATAACTTTCCGGAGTCGTTGCCAAAGTGTGAAAATTCCTTGAACAAATTCCACTGTGCTAAATGGAAAGTAGTCATAAGGACCGGCCCCTGAAACCCTTTGCTCCACCAAGAATCACTTTCAATACTTTCATGGGTATTGAGCATATGATATATTTACTATATGTTTAATGTTACTCTCTTTGTGCTCACGATAGCGGTGCTGGTTTACTCATACCGCAAGGATATGAACAAAAGCCGCCAGGCTTTGAAGATCGCCCAAAAACAGTTTTTGAACATCTTCCCCGGCATGCTCGGCATCATCGGCCTGATCGGCTTGATGCTGGCCCTCGTCCCGCGGGAGATCATCCAGAGCCTGTTCGGCAACGACAGCCTGGTCGGAATCCTGCTGATTTCAGCAGTCGGCTCCATTACCTTGATGCCGGCGTTCATCGCCTTCCCGCTGGCGTCCTCTCTTCTTGAAGCCGGAGCAAGTGTTACCGCCGTGGCCTGCTTCATTACCACCCTGCTCATGGTCGGCACACTCACCGCGCCCCTGGAGGCCCAGTACTTCGGTAAAAAATTCACCATCCTGCGCAACGGCTTCGGCCTTCTGTTTGCGTTGATTATCGGCTTTACGATGGGAGCAGTGCTGCGATGACGGCCGGCCTGAAGAAGTACACCCTCGTCCTTCTGGTGGCAGCAGCCGACCTCGTCCTCCGCCTCAAGAACCCCGCGCAGGGACAGGCGGCTGTCTCTGTTGCCGTCGACTACCTGGTTGAGATGCTGCTCTTCATCCCGCCCATCTTTGTCCTCATCGGGCTTCTGGAAATCTGGGTCCCCCGAAAGATCGTCGAACAGCACGTCGGCCCCGATTCAGGCGTTAAGGGGGTCATCATTGCCATATTGGTGGCGACCGCGGCGGCCGGGCCGCTTTACGCCGGTTTCCCGGTCGCTGACGCCCTGCTGAAAAAAGGCTGCCGCCTGGCCAACGCCGTCATCTTCCTGGGCACCTGGGCCACCGTCAAAATCCCGATGCTGATGATGGAAGTCAAGTTCGTAGGCTGGGAATTCGCCGCCCTCCGCCTGACTCTCACCCTGCCGGCGGTGGTCTTGAGCGGGTATGCTGTGGAAAAGGTAATGGCGATGGCCAAAAGACGCGAAACCCCCGCAGAAACCAGCTCTGGGGTCAAACCTTAAGTTTTCTTAAATACTACAGGATTGCTCTTTTAATTGGCAAAGAAAGCGGCTCATCTCGGAGGCCACAAGATGGCGGATATCGCTTCTTTCCTTGGCAAGTCCGGTGCACTGATTAGCATCGCGGCCAGCGATATAAGCGAGGGACTCCGTCACGTGACGGAAAGTGGGGTGCTTCCATCCGGGCCGTGGAGGCAAGGCTGAAAGGCGGAAAACTAAAAAATTCAATTCCTGACCCCAAGTAAAAAGGTGCTTTACGATCCTCATCCCAATGTCGTATCATGTAAGCATCTTGGTATACCATATGCCAGAGGTGAACATACGGATGAGTAACGGTTCCCCGCTGAAGCCTATCGTCAGCGAACTCGACTCCCAGGTCCGCGAAAAAGTCCATGAAAAGCTTCGCGAGGCCATTCTAAGGGGCCGTCTGAAGCCCGGAGAGCGCCTGATCGAACGCAAGCTCGCCGGGCAGCTCGGCGTCAGCCGGACTCCCGTGCGGGAGGCCCTGCGCATCCTTGAACTTGAAGGCTTGGTATCCCATCTCCCCCGCATTGGTGCTGTTGTGGCCCAGGTAAACGACATGGAAGTTTATGAGGTATACCGCATTCGGGTCGTCCTGGAGGGCCTGGCCGCCCGCATGGCCGCGGAGAGAATCGAACCGGGCCAGCTCGCACGCCTGGCCGAACTGCTGACGTCTATGGAGGAACTGGCCGCCAGGGGCGACCTGGATAACCTAGAAAAGACACACCGCGAGTTCAACGACACCATTTACCGGGCGGCCGGCAGCCCCCGTCTCTACGGCATGATCAGCTCCCTCGTCGACTACATCGCCACCTATGCCAGGGTGGGGTACTCCCATCCCGGCCGCGTCGCCGAAGCCATGCAGGAACACCGCCAACTGGTAGAGGCCGTCAAACTGCGCGACGGCGACCTGGCGGAGCGAGTCGCCAGGGAGCACATCAACAACTCCAGGTACGCCTACTTCAAAAAGACGGCCGGCACACTGGAACTCGAAGGTATCGGCCAAACGCGGAAGGACATTGAGCAAGAGCAGACAACGACATCTGGAGGAGAGTTTTAAGAATGTCGGGAACGGAACTGGTTCTCGTTTTGCTTACGGGCGTTGCGTCCGGATTCGTTAATGTCGTCGGCGGCGGCGGTTCACTGATTTCGATGCCCGTGCTGATTTTCATGGGCCTGCCCTCGGCCGTGGCCAACGGGACCAACCGCGTCGCCCTGATGGTCCAGAGCCTCGTGGCCATCGGCTACTTCCGCCAGAAAGGATTTTTCTATCCCAAGCTGAGCGTCATGCTGGGCATCCCCGCCGTCCTGGGCTCGATCGTCGGGGCGAAGTTCGCCATTTCCTTGTCGGACGAGATGTTCAACAAGATCCTCGCCCTCGTGATGCTGGCGGTCCTGGTTTTAATCATCTTGCGGCCGGAAAAGAAGTTTCTAAAAGAGGAAAGGGAAGATTTCAGCCCGCTGCGCCTGGCGGCGGCATCCCTGGTTTTCTTCGGCGTCGGCTTTTACGGCGGGTTCATCCAGGCCGGGGTGGGGTTCGTCATCATCGCCGCCCTGGCCCTCATCACCGGCATGTCCCTGGTCAAGATCAACAGCCTGAAGGTACTCGTCACCCTGATCTATATGACCTCGTCGCTGCTCGTCTTCGTTATCAGCGGCAAGGTCGACTGGCTGCTGGGCTTCGCCCTGGCCGCCGGAAACGCCGTCGGCGCCTACCTGGGGAGCTATTTCTCGGTGAACAAGGGCGACAAGTGGATTCGCGCCTTCCTCGTGGTTTCCGTGGTGCTGATGGCCGCCAAGCTGCTTAACGTCCACAAGCTGCTCTAATGCTAATGGGGTCAGACATACCGATTGTTACCGATCTTCCTTCAATTATGTAAATTATGCAAACCCCGGTCTCTAAATAACGCTCCATCACTTATTGTTATATTTGGGAATACCTGTGAACTAAGCGGGCATGCCTTAATAGTCCAGCTGCCCGAAGACGTACAGAAGAACAAATAGGGCGCCTCCTGCACGTTTGCCGAAAAAAAGCTTTACTTTTCTCCAGAAGACGTTTCCTTTTGAGTGTTTCTTGCCCTCACATCCTCACTCTCTCACCTGCACATAACAAAACTTTATGCATCTATCTTAATCCAAAACCACTCTTTGTCCGTCATGTTTATAAAGGGGCCAAACACTTTCACATGCTTGCCTTTTTAACCCCAGGGGGGGGGATCACCCCAACGGCCTTCCACCAGCTCTGGGGTCACCAGCTCTGAGGTCAAACCTTAAGTTTTCTTAAATACTACAGGATTGCTCTTTTAATTGGCAAAGAAAGCGGCTCATCTCGGAGGCCACAAGATGGCGGATATCGCTTCTTTCCTTGGCAAGTCCGGTGCACTGATTAGCATCGCGGCCAGCGATATAAGCGAGGGACTCCGTCACGTGACGGAAAGTGGGGTGCTTCCATCCGGGCCGTGGAGGCAAGGCTGGGAGGCGGAAAACTAAGAAAATTTAAGCCCTGACCCCAACTCAAACTCGTGTCCCAGCAGCGTCCTGCTGTCCAACCTGATCCTTGGCGAAAAGCTGATGCCCTGCCACCTGTTGGGGGCTGGGTTTCGTGGTGGCGGGGATTGCATTGATGGCGTCGACAAAGGAACCGGAACCGCACCCTGCTGATGAGAAGTGCCGGCACGTTGCTCGTCCTGGCGGTCGTCATACGCCTCTCGCGGAGAAGCGATCGGGATAACTCCCTTAACACGCAAACGTCCGTATGATGAATTCCTTGAACATCGGTTCCACAAAACGATACCGGGCCCTTGCGACTCTCTCGATAATGCCTTTCTCCTCCAGTCTATTGATTGACCGGGTGACGGCATTCGCTTGGGGTTTGTCCTTGTACGGCTGTTGGCCGGTGGCAAGCTTACAGATCACATCCCGCATCTGAGCGGAGCGGCCGAGTTCGGTCAGAATCTCGGTAAACGCCGGTTCGAGAATGGTCTGCGCCTGCTCGTAAGCCTGGTGCAGGACGGGCAGCGTCAGGACGTCGCGCCCGCCCAGGGCCACAAGCTGGTATGCCTCGTTGCACAGCAGCATTGTATCGTACGGGTGGCCGCCCGTAAGTTCCAGGAGTTCCCTCACCACGCCGGTATCCGCCTCCACCCCGCGACTGGCGAATTTGCTTTTAATGTAGGTAAGCCACGAATCCTGCGGAACGGGCGGCACCGGCAGAGGGACGGCGAAACGGTAAAAAGCCTCCCGGCGCGAAGAAAACAGCGTCTTCATCATGCTTTCTTTGGATCCCAAAAACAAATAGCTGACCCGATCCTGATGCTGAAAGGCGGCACGCATTCGTTTGAAGATGTTTTCACCTGCAACGATGGACACGTCCTGAAACTCGTCAAAGAGGACAATGATTCGCTTATTGTCCTTTTCCGCCAGCTTTTGCGGGAACTCCAAAGCCTGGTCCAGGAGTTCATCCGAACTCGCCTTCCGACTGACAAAAAGGCTGACTTCCATTTCCAAGTCCTGCAGCCTCAAGCTCACCGGAATCGGACCAAATTGGCGCAACTTCTCCCGAACGGCGGCCAGCGTTTTCGGCAAGCCCGTACGGTTGGCCAAACACCCCTCCATAATCCGTTCCGCCAGATGTTCTTTATCCCGGATAGCAAAACAATCAATTGAAAGAGTGTAATACCCTTTGTCTTTCAGGCGTCGCAGCGCTTCTTTAGCCAGGGAAGTCTTCCCTATTCTGCGAGGGCCCGTCAGCATGATACTATTCCCTTCTTCCAGCCTGGAAACAAGTGCATCAACGAAAGGCAATCTTCCAACCAGGTCTTCTTCCGGTACCGGATGTCCGAGTGGAAACAGCTTGTCACTCAAGGTTTCTTAACCCCTTAACACGTATTTAGTATTATTATAACACCTTGAGCGTGCTATGACACTACATGAATTGTAGTATTGCTTCTTGCCCCAAATTAGAATTTGACACAATATGGCTACATTGTTCCTCGACGCCCGCCGATCACTTCGAGTTACGAAACATAACAAAACTTTATGCATCCAAAACTCCTCTTTGTCCGTCATGTTATAAAGGGGTGTGCATTTTGACATACTTGCCCTTTCTAATCCCAGGGGGTGCTACCGTGCCGCAACCACAAGACCAACCCCGTATTACCAACAGAGAAAGGGGATCCTACACCTTTTGATCCAAGGGAAAAGCAAGCAACCATGCAATCGCCAAGGAACTCCACCTTGCCCTACCAACCGTAAAACAATACTGCAGCCGCCTTTATGCCAAGTTTGGAGTCAGCAACAGAACCGAACTTGCGGTTCGCATTCTTGGAAAACCACGACCATAGACCATAAATACATAGATCAAAACAATAGGCTATTCGAATCATCCCAGGAACTGTTGTTCAACATTTTTTAAATTGTTACTTTAACCTATGCCTATTCGGCATCCAACCAACCCAAGATGCGCTGTCAGCGCCGGGTTTAAAATGACCCAGTAGCGCCGAAAAAGAATTGACCCACCCCCCGGCGAAAGACACCTTCGACTGCAAAAGACGGAGGTGTCCAACAAGATGCTGGAGGGTGGGAAAGTGAAACAGATCATCGAGTTGCACGGCAAGGGCGAATCCATCCGTGCCATCACAAGGCTTCTTGACGTATCCCGGAACACGGTTCGTAGATACCTTCGGGAGCCGGGGATACCCAAACCGAAGCCCCGGGCGAAGCGGGGGTCCAAGCTCGACCCCTACAAAGATTATATCCAGAAGCGGCTTAGCGAGGGAGTGGACAATTGCGTCGTTCTGCTCCGGGAGATCCGGGAGTTGGGCTACACAGGCGGCTACTCCATCCTCAAGGAGTACGTTCACCCGTTCCGCCGATGGCGGCGGAAGCCTGAAGTCACCGTGCGCTTTGAAACCAAGCCCGGCGAACAAGCGCAAGTCGACTTCGGCCGTTACCGCTACCTGACGCCGGACGGGACACCACGTTATGTCTGGGCTTTCGTCCTGGTGTTGGCCTGGGCGCGGGCCATGTACGTAGAGTTCATCCAGCGCGCCGACGTGGCCGGCTTCATCCGCTGCCACATCAACGGTTTTGCGCGGCTGGGCGGCATTCCGCGCAAGTGCCTGTACGACAACGCCAAGCTGGTCGTTCTTGACCGGGACGAGGCCGGGCAGCCTATCTGGAACAAGCGTTTCCTGGACTTCGCCCTGCGGCTGGGCTTTGACATCCAGCTTTGCCGGCCCTACTGGGCCAGAACCAAAGGCAAGGTCGAGCGCGGCGTCGGGTACGTCGAAGGCAACTTCTGGCCTGGTGCCCGGTTTACTGATCTTACTGACCTCAACCGCCGGGCCCAAGTCTGGCTTGACACCGTGGCCAACGTCCGTATCCACGGGACGACCCGGGAACGACCGATTGACCGCCTGATCATCGAGCAGGCCCATCTGATGCCCCTGCCCGGCCCCGATAAGCTTTTACCTTTCCTGCGTGAGGAGCGCAAGGTGGGCCGGGATGGTTACCTCCAATGGAACGGCTCCTGGTATGGCGTCCCCTGGCAATGGGCCGGCCGAAAAGTAGAGGTCCAGCCGGACGAGACCACGGTCCAGATCTGGGCGGGGAACGAAAGGCTGGCCGTCCATCCGCGGGCCGTAACCCCGGGGCAGCGGCTTACCCTGCCCGGCCAGTGGGACGGGCTGCCGATGGGTGACCACCGGCGGCGCCAAACCCCAACAGCTTTTCAGGTCCAGACGGTGGAAGTCCAGATTCGGTCTTTGCTGGACTACGAAGCGTTGGTGGTGAGCGAACGGTGATCGCCCTGGAGAAAGCGCGCCACTACCTGGAGCACCTGGGTTTAGGACAGGCGGCGGCGATCCTGGACAGCCGACTGGAAGCGGCCGTGCAAAAGCAGTTGTCCTATGCCGACTTCCTGGCCGACCTGCTGGGGATCGAGGCGGCAGCCAGGCGGGAGCGTTATCTGAAGACCCGGACCCGGCTGGCCCACCTGCCCTACCACCGGACCTTAGAGCAGTTCGATTTTGGCTTCCAGCCATCGGTGGATGAACGTCTGGTAAGGGAACTCGCTACCTTGACCTTCGTCGCCGACGCGGCGAACATCCTGCTTCTGGGCCCGCCGGGGGTGGGCAAAACCCACCTGGCGGTGGCCCTGGGGATCAGGGCGATTGAACAGGGCTACGGCGTCTACTTTGTCCGGGCCCACGACCTGCTGGAAGACCTGCGCCGCGCCCAGGCGGAACACCGGCTGGACAGGAGAATGCGGGTCTACCTGGCCCCGAAGGTCCTGATTATTGACGAGTTCGGGGTCTGGCCCTACGACCGCCAGGCGGCCACGGCGCTCTTTGCCCTGATCTCGGCCAGATACGAGCGTGGCAGCATCATTCTGACGTCGAACAAGGGTTTTGCCGAATGGGGCGAGGTGTTGGGTGATGCGGTGATTGCCACGGCGATCCTGGACCGGCTCCTGCACCACAGCCACGTCCTGAACATCCGCGGGGAGAGTTACCGCCTGCGGGAGAAGAAACGGGCCGGTCTGTTTGGACCACACCCCAGACCGGAGGTGGTTAACGCCGAGCAGTCCAAACCGTAGTTTGTCGGCCGGGTGGGTCAATTCCCAACCGGCGCCAGTGGGTCAAAAGTAAGTCGGCGTTGACATGCGCAAGTTTATCGGAATCAAGAAAGGGCTATTCAGCTAACCGGTACGGTGAGCAAGTTAAGGCCGTTCTTCGTATGGCAGGCCTATCACTGTTTTTCTATGGCATAGTGCAAAGGTCGGTAATACCTGTACTTTACGAGTACACACGTGATGGCAAGCTAAGGGCGAAAACCGATGTAAGCAGTCTTCCGGCTTCTCAAGGCAGCCCTAGACGGCAGCCCGATAACTTAGCTGCGACGACAGTAGGTTCTGGCGTTCAGGTCATCGGGTTCCGGAACGGCGGAAAGTGTAATACAGGGGATGCGTGCAGGAAGGTCGGGATGCCGTTTACGGGCACGGTAGAGGAGTTGCGCGCCCTTCTACGCCTGTAGTGCTGGATGCTCCTCGGAAGAGACCGCTCCCGGTGCTTTAAGCACTTGTGCGCCGGCGACAGGGATAACTCTGTCTGGTGGCGAAACACGGCAGGGGCGTGGTCGCCCTGTATTCTTGGTCGGGAGGGTGATGTGCGTGGATCGACTGGCGCCCTGGGCTCCCGCTGACGGCCGGTTGGGGGGCCCTGCGAGAACGCAACGGGTAATCTTAACCGTCTGGTTTGTTTTGCTATTGCTCCTCCTGTTCTCCTGTCCCGGGTCCGCCTCTGCCGCGCCCCGCGTCCTCCTCGACGGTAAACCCCGCTCCTTCGACGTGCCCCCGGTGATGGAGCAGGGCCGCGTCCTGGTGCCGATGCGGGCCATTTTCCAGGCTCTGGGCGCAGAGCTTGAGTGGGACGGCGCCACCGAGACCGTCACCGCCACCAGGGGGCGGACGACCGTTATCCTGACCATTGGGAGCAGGACCGTATTCAAGAACGGTAGCCCCGTCGTCCTCGACGTTCCGGCAAAAATCATAAACGGTCGGACCGTGGTTCCCCTGCGCTTCGTCTCCGAAGCCCTCGGTGCCGGGGTGGATTGGGATGCTGTTGCCCAGACCGTCACCATTTCCTCCGGCACACCCCCTGCCGAAGGATCACAGGGTGTTGCACCGAAACCCGAGACGAGCCTGATCAAAAGGGAGTTTGCCTGGAACTATGGAGGAAAGCACTGGACGTGGAGACTGGTGGTTCCGGAGGAGGCCTACACATATTACACTAACCTGAAACGCCCACCGACGGACGACTATTCGGTCTACGTTACCGATCCGGCTGACGATACTTTTATTTCAAGTCTAGCTGCTCGATTAAAGGAGACGGCCGTGCGGGAAAAATACTCGCCCAAGCAGACGGTAGAACTCGTTGTAACCTTTGTCCAGAACATCAAATATGCCCTAGACAACGTTTCCAAGGGCGTTGAAGAGTATCCGAGGTACCCCCTGGAAACCCTCGTTGACCAAGAGGGCGATTGCGAAGACCACAGCATCCTGCTCGCTTCCGTTCTTAAGGAAATGGACTACGGTGTAATATTGATTTATTTCCCCGGTGAGCATATGGCCGTGGGCGTTAAGGGCAAGGACCTGCCCGGTGCGTACTACGAGTACGAAGGTGCGCGGTACTACTACGTAGAGACAACGGCTACCGGCTGGTCAATCGGCAAAATCCCGGATGAATATCTCCGGACCAAAGCCCGCATAGTCCCGCTGGTACCGCGGCCGGTACTGACCCACAAAGGCGAATACAAATGGACATCAAAAGGCACTGCAGGCGGCTGGCTTGAACTGAAGGTCGAGGTGCGTAACGACGGGACGGCCACCGCCCGGGCTACCAAAGTTTATGCGGCCCTGGATGCGGGAGGCGGTCTTGTTTACGACCAGCAGTGGTCTGACTCACTCGACCTGGAGCCGCACTCTACGGGTACTTACACTTTGTTTCTGAAACTGCCGGCCAACGTGTATACGCGCCTGATTGTAAAGATCGTGAGCGATGATTACCTTGCAGATGAAAGCACCTCTGATTGGTTCAATACGTGAGACGAGCAGACTGCACAGGCGGAGCGGGTCCGATTTTTTTATGCACGAGCGGAGAAGCATGCCTAAGAGAACCAGGCACAAACCGGTCGTTTGAGTGTAGCTGACTAAGGCAGGTCTGTTCGCGGATTAGTGAATGCTGTATTACTGGGACCCTTACAGAAAGAAACACGTAGGGTCTGCGGCCAAGATAAAATCCGATAAATGGCCACGAAAAGTCGTCCACCTGCAAATGGCAGTGCAGGTAAGACAAGGCCCACTCCCTAATTGATGCTCGGGTAAGCACAACCAAACCGGAGCAAGGGAGTGAGCCAAGACTTGATGGAGGTGGCGACAATCGTAGACATCGCGCGGTTAAAAGAACAGGGACTGTCGAGACGAGCCTGGCTTTCCAACCATTTCTTCGCGAATGGTTCGCGAGCGATAGCCGGATAACGTTCCCACCGAGGTCATTTGGGTCAGGAATATGGGCCATCGCTTCCACCCCTTTCCGGGAACACCTGCAATTACTGCTTAGGTCCCCACGGAAAAGAGTCTACCATCCAAGTAACTTATAGCAACCTGGATTTCAGCGACTGGGGAACCTTGTTTGCCAGTCCCGGGACGGCGGCCGCCCTTCTGGATCGTCTGCTACACCACGCTCACGTGATTACCCTACGTGGTGACAGCTACCGGGTGCGCAACCGTCTGGTGCCGCCCAAACTCACCCAGGCAAAGGAAGGATAAGAACAGCTTCCAGAATCTAGTTGACGACTTTTCGTGACCGAAAATGACGATTTTCTAGTGGCCAAAAGTGCGGATTTTCCATTATCCATTGACACTGGTGTCACACACATGGGAGTTGATTTCCTCTACGCTCCATTACTTATTGTTATATTCAGGAGCACCGCAGACTAAGCGGGCATGCCTTAATAGTCCAGCTGCCCGAAGAGGTACAGAAGAACATTAGGACGCCTCCTGCACGTTTGCCGAAAAAAAGCTTTACTTTTCTCCAGAAAAGGTTACAATAAGGATGGCTCAAGTAATCGGTCGAAAGGGTACGGTTCAATATCCTTCTCAACTACTTAATGGTAGGGGGGTCAAAGGTAAGTGAATCCCCTGAACCATTCTGAGCAACAAAGTATTGAGGAGGATTTTCTATGTTTCAAGACAAAACCCTAACCTGCCGTGACTGCGGCGCCGAGTTCCTTTTCTCTGCCTCTGAGCAGGAATTCTACGCGACAAGAGGGTTCACCAACGAACCCGGTCGTTGCCCCGACTGCAGGGCGGCGCGCAAGCAGCAGAGAAACAGCTTCGGGGGCGGCTATAACCGCGGCCCGCGCGAGATGTTCCCGGCCACTTGTGCCGCCTGCGGCGCCGAAACCGAAGTTCCGTTCCGCCCGTCGGGCGACCGCCCGGTTTACTGTCGCGATTGCTTCGGCAGCAACAGAAAAGCCAGCCGTTACTAATCTGTGAGGCCGAAGAACTCCTCCGCCCGTAGGCGGAGGAGTTCTTCTTTATCAATGGAGCCAAACTGATTTTCTGCATGTCCGTAAATCTGATAGCCTTGGGATCTAATAGCGAGCCTTGGATTTTCCTGCAAATCATTTCTAGTAAGACGAACGCAAGTTAGAAACTCCTACCTGAAACAGAATATCTCTACGGGAGGTTTTTACTTATGGACCAATTTACTTTAGACCGGTTTACTTTAGACCGGGATGAAGCCCTCTTATTGGTGATTGATATCCAAGAAAGGCTCGTCCCTGCCATGAGATATGGTAGACAAGTTATTAGGAATACTAATATCTTACTAACTATAGCGAAAACATTGGGAATTCCCGTCATGGTCACTGAACAATATTCCAAAGGCTTAGGGAAGACAGTACCAGAAGTTGCTGCTTATCTGGATGGTGCCACAACGTACGAGAAAATCACCTTTTCAGGATGTACTAAAGAGGTCCTTTCTGCACTGAATCAAATCGGGAGAAAAAAGGTGATTATAACTGGAATGGAAACTCATGTTTGTGTTTTCCAAACCGTTAGGGATTTACTAGGTCTTGGTTACCAGGTTTTTGTGGCAGCAGACGCCGTATGTTCTCGGAGTAAAGAAAATTACCGTAATGCTTTATCCATAATGGCGGCTATGGGGGCTGTTATTACAAATACTGAAACAGTATTCTTTGATTTGATGAAAGAGGCTGGTACACTTCAATTTAAGGAACTCTCGAAATTAATAAAATAAATGAGGGTCAAACCTGAAGTTTTCTATCACGTTCTTGCCCGTGGCAACAACAAACAGGATGTTTTTCTTGATGAGCCCGACTACTGCCTATATCTGTCTCTTCTAGAGAAATACAGCTCGAGACACGGTGTCACAGTCCACGCCTATGCTCTTCTCCCCAACCATCTCCACCTGCTGGTGCAGGTAAGCACCAGGCCACTTTCCTTGTTGATGCACGTTCTCCAGCAGACATACACCCAGGCTTTCAACAGGAAGTATGGCCGGGTGGGCCACCTCTTCCAGGGGCGCTACAAGGCCCTAGTCGTCGAGGATGACGCTTACCTGCTGTCCCTGGTGAAGTACATCCATATGAATCCCGTGGAGGCGGGTCTCTGCGCAGACCCCTCGGATTACCCATGGTCCAGCCACCGGCACTATCTGCAAGGAGGGGGGGCCGGAAAAGTAGAGACCGCGTTTATTATGTCAGTGATGGCACAGTTCGGTGGAAGAGAAATTGACGGCTATACTCTCTTGCCTCGGAAATCCTCAACCCACAAGCATAGTCCAACGACAGCTTCAGAGCAGACTGCGGGGGTGACCAGCCAGGGGACTATTTCGCTCGATGAACTACTCCTGGCCGTCAGCGCCGTCTCCGGGGTTGCACCCGCAGCCGTCACCAGTCCGTGCAAGGAGCGCGCAATGGTCAAGGCCCGCAGACTGTTTGTCTACTGTGCAGCTTATCTCGGAGGCCACAAGATGGCGGATATCGCTTCTTTCCTTGGCAAGTCCGGTGCACTGATCAGCATCGCGGCCAGCGATGTAAGCGAGGGACTCCGTCACGGTGACGGAAAGTGGGATGCTTCCATCCGGGGCGTGGAGGCAAGGCTGGGAGGCGGAAACTAAGAAAATTTAAGCCCTGACCCCAAACGAGGACAAGCTAGTGGAGGTCTTGGACGTGGACAGGCTTAAGATAACGGTTCTTGTCGAAAACACGGTTGGCGTGCCGCTGGAACTGGTTGGCGAGTGGGGGCTGGCCTTGCTGATGGAAACCCCCGACGCCAAGATCCTTTTCGATACCGGCGCGCAGGGTCACGTCGTAACCAATGCGGCGCTTCTGGGGGTTGATCTGCCTACTGTGGATGCCCTGGTGCTGAGCCACGGCCATTACGACCATACCGGCGGCTTAAAGGCCTTCCTCCAGGCGCGCGGCCGGCTGCCGGTCTACGCCCACCCCCACCTTTTCGATTCCCATTGCAGCACCGTCCCGCGCCGCCGCTACATCGGCGTACCCTTCCGATGGCTGGAACTCGAAAGTCTCGGGGCCGACTTTGTCTGGGTAAGCGAGCCGCGCGAGATCGCCCCGGGGCTCTGGGTGAGCGGCGAGGTGCCGCGCCGGACGGCCTTTGAAAAGGGGGACGCCCGGCTCGTTGTCTGGGAAGATCCACAAAACGGGACCGCGCAGCCCGATCCGTTGCGTGACGACATGAGCCTTTATGCCGTTACGCCCGCAGGGCTGGTCGTAATCCTCGGCTGCGCCCACGCCGGCGTAGTGAACATTATTGAGCACGCCCGGGAGGTAACCGGCGTGGATAAAGTGTACGGAATTATCGGCGGCACCCACCTGGGGCCGGTGGATGAAGAGCAGCGCCGGACTACCATCGACTACCTGCATAAACTTAACCTGCGGTTCCTGGCCGCCAACCACTGCACCGGGTTGCCGACCATGGCCACCCTGGCGCAGATCTTCGGGCCACGGTTTAAATATGCCCCGGCAGGCGCCGCTTTTGAACTGCCGAGCCCGTCCGCCGTAGTGAGCACCGTCTAAGCTAATGGACAAAGTTGCATTCGGCCGCCGCGCCAGGTGAGGGTGTCAACGGTCTTAAGAATGTCGCCCCACAGTATATTGATTTGGCCTGAGGCTTCTCTGCCGTTTTCAGGGGCACGGGAGTCCCAAACCGCTTATGGGGTCTTGATATCAAATGTCGATGACAGTTTCACCACTTCTACCGGGCGCTGGACTTTGTGGCTGAGCACAACGTGGAGCGGTGTGCGGCTACTCATTTTGATCCTCAGTAGTAAGGGCTTTTCTGGAACTGCTGTCCCCGGCGAAGTAAAGAGTAAAATAAGTTCTTTCCATTTGTGGGTCCGTCCTTCGGTGGGATTTTATTTTTTTGTTTTTGGGTGGTGACGAAGGATTTTATTCGGTGTTACTGCCACCCCATAATGTCCGGGGATAGACGGTGTTAATTGTCCAACAATTGACGAATAGTTGGCCGGTAACCATCGGCGGGCGGAGCAGGGAGAGCTACATCAGCTCTCCCTGAATCACCCGCTTTACCATGTGGTCGTCAACGATCCGGTTGCCGTTCTGCGCCCCGTAGATCAGGCAATGGGTACAGGCCTTGTTGATCAGCCGCGGGGTCCCGGCCGAGAAACGAAAGATCTCATCCAACGCACCATCCGAGAAGATGTCTCGGTCCGCACCGGCGTATGCCAGGTGCCGTTTCACATACTCACCGGTTTGCGCCCTGTCCAGGTGGGTTAGTCTACACTGCAAGTCGATGCGTTGCCGGATGGCGGCGTAGGCTTGGAGCTGGAGCCGTTCCCGCAGCTCGCTCTGCCCGACCAGGATAAGGGCCATGGGGCTTGTGGAGTCCATCTTGAAGTTGAGGAGAAACCGGACCTCTTCCAGCATCTCCTTATCTAACAAGTGTGCTTCATCCAGGATCACCACCGGCTGCAAAGAATGAACGCCCCGCATCAGCTCGATCTCCCGGTGCAGTTGGCGCTTGGCATCGCCCCGATAGAACTTGGCTTCACACCCCAGCTGTTCCAGCAGGCCTTTGTAGAAATGCCGGGGTGTCAGTTTGGAATCCGCCAGGTACATTACCAGAAACCGGGCCGGGTCGAGGATATCCTTGAAACGCCGGATGGCGGTGGTCTTGCCGGTCCCGCTGTCCCCGGTGAACACAACAAACAGTTGGCGCTTGGCGGCATGTTCCAGTCTGCCCAATGTCTCTTCCAGCATCATGGACGGGTACAACTGGTCTGTCGGAATGTCGCGGGTGAACGGGGTATGGGCGAGGCCGTAGAATTCTTCAAACACTGCCGCCGACCTCCCCCTTGCGTACCGCCCGGTAGATGACGGCAGGGGCCTGCTGCTCTCTCCTCTGTTTGTTTCTCTTTGCCGCTGCAGACAGGAGCCTGGATGATTCGGCAGTCTGGCTCTGCAAATACTCTGGCAGTCGCGGGCGCTCTCCGGTCCGCTCTCCAATGACCAGTGGCTTAACCTTAAAGGGCACATGCCCCTCGTACTCGATGGTCAGTTCGGCGGTATCAGCCGGGTCGTAGACGACATCCACCTTGCAACCGATGAAATTCAGACCGACCTCGTACTTCTTGCCTGCGAAGCTGATGCAGCCCGCCTTGTCGACCTTCCTTTCCTCGCAGTGCAGAAAAGCAGATGCGATAGTTTCGGCATCCAAAAACCTGATCGCCTTGCTGTCACTGCGGTAAGCGGCAGCCGGGCTCTGATTGTTCGCCAGGGCTGAATGGGGCTTGTTCTGGTAACACTCCTCCAGCCAAACCCAGAACAGCTCATTGAGCTTGTCCAGCGACTGCGGTTTCTCCAAGGCCGCCTCGGCCAGGAAGGCGTCCACCACTCGGTTGAAGCGCTCCACCTTGCCGGTTGCTTCCGGGGCATACGGCTTGGCATACAGCAGCCGGATGCCCATCTTGGCGCAGGCCCGGGTCATCCACCTGGTCCGGTATTGTTTACCGTTATCAAAAAACACCGCCTCGGGCGCCCCGTACTTCTGGATCGCCTGCCGGAAACAGTTTTCGACGATGATCTGGTCCAGGGTGGGATAGAACTCTCCGTGCATGACAAAGCGCGTGGCGTCGTCAAAGAAGGATACCAGATAGACCTGCTTCTTGGCGCCATCCGGGCCGATGGGCAGGTACGGCCCATACTTGATATCTGAATGCCAGAGCTGGTTGCGGTGCCTTTTCTGAAACCGCCGGGCGGCGACGCCGGTATCCGCGTACATCCGCATGTGCCGGGCGCTGTAGCCCTTCTCCGCCAGTTTCTCCTGCAGGGTGCTGCGTTTGATCCGGCCGGGTTCGGCCAGTCCTTCCCACTCCAGAATCTGAATGATCTGCGCGACACTTCTTCCCGGCGCCTCGCGGCGCAAAAGGATGGCCTGCTCCAGGATGTTGGCCGGGACGGCCTCCTGGTTCAGGCGTTCACCCTTACCCTTGGGCTTGAGGCCCCCGAACCCGTTTTCCCGGTACCGGGCCAGATACCGGCGCAAGGTACGCTCGGATAGCCCGGTCTGTGCGCAAATCTGGGCCCTGAGTTTTCTGGCTTTGGCCGCATCCACGTCTTCCGCCAACAGCGGGGACAAAAGCTGCATCCGCTGGGCGGCGATCTCTTCGGCCTTCCGGTGGTCTCTCATGCTGAATACCCTCCTTAAAGTTAATTCAGCACGAGTCTATGCCAAAGCCGTCAGGACAGGAATGCCGAACGGGTCTGTACCCAAAGATTTGCATTGGCCACCGGGCGGACAACTCTGGCCAGCCAGCCGGGGGCATCCCCTACCAACTGCCAGATCCCGTGGAGCGCGGACCGGGGAAGGGTGGATCGTCCTTCCGCAGACGCTATCGCATAACGGGCGGCGAGGGCGGTGAGGCAGCCAAGGAAGTACGCAGCCAGTGCCCGAAACCATCTCCGCCAGCGCCACAAGGTGGATTCATCGGCCGTGACGCTAAGGGCCGGATCACCGCCCACGGCTGCCTCAATGCTATCTCTTATGTGACGCTTGTACGGTACCAGCATGTCCGGCAGTTCGTGGTGGATGCGACGGCACGCAACACAACGAAGGCGGCGGATGATAAGGATGATCTTGTCCCCGAGGCTGTCGATACAGCTCCGTTGGCGGCTGCCAATTACCTTTAAATGCCCGCTACAGCAGGGACAGGGAATCTGCTCCGCGCTCCTCACAAAAAACACCCCTGTCGGGGTTCTCAACGAGCTCATATTTTGTTACAATGACCATACGGTGATGGGCGCCTCTGGTGCTGCTGCTGACCACGGTGGCACAACAAACAGGGGCGTCTTTCCTTTCTAAATGATATGGCCATTATATCCAGCAGCCCCCGGTCAGGCAATCCCGTCAGCTTTCGGACGTTTCAGGTTAGCCCTAACAATTCGGTTTGCATTCCCGCTTTCTGATCCTGGCGGCGGCAAGAACCTTGGTCGTCAGTCTTCTCATTCCTCTCTTTCCATCCGGCAGGCCCGGGTGGAAGCCCGCCAGCACGCCCACGCACAGCAGCGGGAAGAATCTTTTCCAGAACGAGATAAACACTTGGATCGAGGAACTCACCGAATACTCGCTGCCCGTCGTTGCCAACCTCTTCCTGCTGGAGGAGACCACCCGCCTCTCGGTGACCGACGCTCTCACCGGCCTGTACAACCGGCGCTTCCTCGAGGCGTTCCTGGAGCAGCAGCTGGCCCTTTTCGTTCGCACCGGCCAGCCCTTCGCGGTGTTGATCCTGGACCTGGACCACTTCAAGCTGTTCAACGACACGTTCGGACACCAGGCGGGCGATGCCGCCCTGCGGGCGGTGGCGCAAGCGGTGCAGAAAAGCCTGCGGGCGGCGGACGTTGTGGCACGCTACGGCGGCGAGGAGTTTGTGGTGATTCTGCCGCAGACCGATGCAGGAACTGCCTTTGAAATCGCGGAGCGCCTCCGGCAGGTGGTGGCCGGGACCAGCCTGCCCGACCCACAGCGGCCTGCCGAATATTTGCCTCCGCTGACGGTAAGCGTGGGCGTGGCTGTCTGCCCGGCCCACGCCACCACTCTGGGTACACTGCTCCATGCGGCCGATGCGGCCATGTACGCCGCCAAGCAGGCGGGGCGCAACCGCGTTGTGGTGGCGCAGGCGGAATGAGCCCTGGAGAAGGACCAGGGTCTCTATTGGCATAACGGCAAAAAATGTTAAGATATCGGAAAGACGGTATTGGAGGGATACTTGTGCAAGGTAACAGCTCTTCGGAGACCTCAACGAAAGGCAGGACCTCGCTCCTCCTGAACTACATGCGGTTTTACAACCGCTTGCTGCACGTTTTCTTGGGTCTCAGTCTGATCGTTGCTTCCCTGCTCGCCCTCTGGATTTTCGCCCGTGACGTTTATGGCGCCGTCTTTGCACAGCACAGTATTCTGGATGGGTTTTTGCACGCCCTCGGTATGCTTCTCATCCTCTGGACAATTTCCGAGCTCATCAGCGCCGAAGTACGATACCTCAGCGGGCAGAAGGTTCAGGTCGCCGTCTTCGTTGATGTAGCCATCGCCGCCTTATTGCGCAAGTTGCTGATCGGTGATATCGAAGGGCTCAGTATAGAGGTCCGGTTGGTCAATCTCGCGGGATTGGTAGCCCTTGGCATCCTGCGCTGGGTATTGACTTACAGTAGCATTGCTCAACGAACTAATGTATACCGTCCGAAGGCCGGCATTAAGCGGGGGAGATCGCCCGGCTTGCGACGGTCATCGACGGTTAATTAAATTTAGCATAAACCTCTGGCCGAGTAGCCACTAATGCAAAAAGCCCATCCTGAACAGTCAGGCAGGGGCTTCTCCGGTTTCTGTGAATTTAAGAAACATACTCTTAGCCTAATGCCCAACGCCTAGCGTTTTTTAGAACAGGCCCTTGACCCGCCCAAGTTCGTCGATGTCGATCTGGAAGGCGGCGGGACGCGAGCCCAGGCCGGGCATGGTGGACATGGTCCCGGCCAGCGGGTAGATGAAGCCCGCGCCGACTGACACCCGCATGTCGCGGATCGGGAAGACGTACCCTTCGGGGACGTTCTTCAATTCAGGGTCGTGGGAGACGGAAAGGTGGGTTTTGGCCATGCAGATAGGCAGCCTGCCCCATCCCATCCGCTCGAAAAGCTCGATCTTTTTCTCAGCCACGTGGTCGTAGTGCACTTCGGCGGCGTTGTAAAGCCTGGTGGCCATGATGTGGATTTTTTCCTTGATGCTCAGGTGGTCTGGGTAGAGGAACCGGAAGTCGGTCTCCCGCTCGCACATCTCCACCACGGAGCGGGCCAGATCGACCGCCCCGGCGCCGCCCTCGGCCCAGGCGGTCATCTGGTGAGCGGCGTCCGCGCCGGCCTCCAGGGCCTTTCGCCGCACCGTTTCGACCTCGGCGTCGGTGTCGGTGACAAAGCGGTTGATCGAGACCACCACCGGCACGCCGTAGTACCCGGCGATCTTGATCATGTGGGCCAGGTTGCGGCAGCCTTCCTCCAGGGCGGGGAGATTCTCACAAGTGATCTCCTCCGGCAGGGGGCGCCCGGCGACGACCCTGCCGGCTCCCCCGTGCATCTTCAGGGCCCTGACGGTGGCGTTGATGACCACGCAGTTCGGCCTTAAGCCCGACTGCCGGCACTTGATGTCCATGAATTTCTCCATGCCAAGGTCGGCCCCGAAGCCGCTCTCGGTAACCACGTATTCGGCCATCTTCAGGGCCATCAGGTCGGCCAGCACCGACGACTGGCCGTGGGCGATGTTGGCGAACGGTCCGGCGTGGACGATGCAGGGCTGGCCCTCGAGCGTCTGGATGAGGTTGGGCTTGACGGCGTCGCGCAGGATAACGGCCATGGCCCCCGCGCCTCGCAGCTGCTCCGCGGTGACCGGCCGGCCTTCGTAGGTGTAAGCCACCACCATCCGCCCCAGGCGCCGGCGGAGATCCATGATGCCTGTGGCCAGCGCCAGGGCGGCCATGACCTCCGAAGCGACCGTCATTTCAAAACCGGTCTGGCGCGCGTAGCCGTTCTGCCGGCCCCCGAGCCCGATGATTACATCGCGCAGGGCGCGGTCGTTGACGTCGACCACCCGGTTCCAGGTGATCGTTAAGGGGTCGATGTTCAAGGGGTTGCCGTGCAGGATGGAGGCGTCGATCATGGCCGCGAGCTGGTTGTGGGCCTGACCTACGGCGTGGATGTCGCCGGTGAAGTGCAGGTTAAGGTCTTCCATGGGCACCACCTGGGCGTACCCGCCCCCGGCGGCGCCGCCCTTGATGCCGAAAACGGGTCCCATCGAGGGCTGCCGGATGGTGCAGATGGCCCGCTTGCCGATGCGCCCCAGCCCCTGGGTGAGGCCGATGGTGGTCACGGTCTTGCCTTCTCCGAGCGGCGTCGGGGTGATGGCCGTCACGTCGATCAGTTTGCCGGTAGGCCGGTCGGCCAGCTTCTCCAGGACGTGGAGCCCGATCTTGGCCTTCCAGCGCCCGTACAGGTCGATGTCTTCCTCGGTAAGCCCCACGGATTCCGCAATCTCGCGAATGTCGATCATCTTATGGGCCTGGGCTATTTCAAGGTCGGTAGGTACAAACTTCATCGTGGATCCTCCCGAGAGTAAATCGTTTCGTACAGCAAATCGTTTCGTACAGCGAATAGTTGACTCTTCGATCATAACATTAGCTCCGGGTATTAAGCGTTAGAACAAGACAGACGGGGAGAGGACCACCAGGATGCGGCTTGCCCCTATCCTAACGCTTGGTGCTCAAAGCTTAGTGCTGCAAAAAAAAACCCGGCCCCACGGCCTGTTGAAAAACCGAGAGCTGTTCAAAAACAAGCATGGCACGGAAGGCGAAGCCGGCCAGCGCGGAGCGTACTGGGGTGGTACGTGAGCACTGGCCGGCAAGCCTGACAAAGCCAGGCGAAGTTTTTCAACAGCCCTCCAGCCGGGGTTTTTTTGCTATTCATAAATCCACGCGTCAAGCGTACGGTCGAACTCCACGATTTCCTCCGGCTTGAAGAAGAGGTTGATCTCCCGCTCGGCGCTAGCCGGTGAATCGGAGCCGTGCACCACGTTGCGGCCCACGTCGACGCCGAACGTGCCCCGGATCGTACCCGGAGCCGCCTTTAAGGGATTGGTGGCCCCCATCATGTCGCGGACGCCTTGTACGGCATCCTTGCCCTCGATAACCATGGCCACCACCGGCCCGGAGGTGATGAACGACACCAGGTCCCCAAAAAAGGGCTTCTCCCTGTGCTCCCCGTAGTGTCTTTCCGCCATGGCCCGGTCGATGCGCATCATCTTCAGGGCCACGATCTTGAAGCCCTTTTGCTCGAAGCGCTTGATGATCTCTCCCGCCAGGCCCCGCTGCACGCCGTCAGGCTTGACCATTGCAAAGGTGCGTTCCAACTTCCTTCATCCTTTCAACCGGAACATTGAAATCAGATGCTGAATCCGAAGGATTCAGCTAAGCGGTGGCCTCTCCCGCGGCCTCCCGCATCAGGGCCTCGAACTCCGGGCCCTCGATCGTCTCCTTCTCGAACAGCGTCTTGGCCACCTTGTGCAGGCCGTGGATGTTCTCCTTCAGGATCTGCTCCGCCCTGCGGTAGGCCGATTCAATAATCTTGCGGACCTCCATGTCGATGGCGTAGGCGATCTCCTCGGAGTAGTTGCGGTCCCGCGCCAGGTCGCGCCCCAGGAACACGGCCTCTTGCTTGCGTCCGAGGGTCAGCGGGCCGAGCTCCTCGCTCATCCCATACTCCATGACCATCTTGCGCGCCGTCTCCGTCGCCCGCTCCAGGTCGTTTTGGGCCCCGGTGCTGACATCCTTCAAAACGATGGCCTCGGCCACGCGGCCGCCCAGCAGCATGACGATCGTGTCCAAAAGCTGGGACTTGGTCATGTAGTTACGGTCTTCCTTGGGCAGGAGCAGCGTATAACCCCCCGCCCGGCCCCGCGGAATAATCGAAATCTTGTGTACGGGGTCAAGGTTGGGCAGGAAGTAGCTGACCAGGGCGTGCCCCGCCTCGTGGTAACTGACCAGGTTCTTGTCCTTGTCGCTGATCACCCGCGACTTCTTCTCGGGACCGGCGATGACCCGCTCGATGGCGCTTTCGAGCTCGCGCATGCCGATGCGCTTCTTGTTGGCCCGCGCCGCCAGGAGAGCGGCCTCATTAATCAGGTTTGCCAGATCGGCCCCGGAAAAACCGGGGGTCCGGCGCGCCAGGACGTCGAGGTTAACGTCGTCCTCCAGCGGCTTGCCCTTGGCGTGCACTTCCAGGATCTCGCGGCGCCCGTTGATATCCGGCATATTGACGACCACCTGGCGGTCGAAGCGCCCGGGGCGCAGCAGCGCCGGGTCGAGGATATCCGGCCTGTTGGTGGCCGCGATGATGATAATGGCTTCATTCGGCTGGAAGCCGTCCATCTCGACCAGCAACTGGTTCAGCGTCTGCTCCCGCTCGTCGTGGCCGCCACCCAGCCCGGCCCCTCTCTGCCGGCCCACCGCGTCGATCTCGTCGATAAAGACGATGCACGGCGCGCTTTTCTTGGCCTGATCGAAGAGATCGCGCACGCGCGAAGCGCCGACGCCCACGAACATTTCCACGAAATCGGAGCCGCTGATGCTGAAGAACGGCACCCCCGCTTCACCGGCGACGGCCCGGGCGAGCAGCGTCTTGCCCGTGCCGGGCGGCCCGAAGAGCAGGACGCCCTTGGGGATCCGCGCCCCGATCTCGTTGAACTTGCGGGGGTTCTTAAGGAATTCGACAATTTCCTGCAACTCCTCGCGCACTTCGTCGACCCCGGCGACGTCGGCGAAGGTCACTTTCTTCTTATCGTCGTTGTGCAGGCGGGCACGGCTCTTCCCGAAGGACATGACCTTGTTGCCCCCGCCCTGCGACTGCTGCATCAGGAAAAAGAAGAGCGCCACGATGAGCAGGATGGGGAACATCGTGGTCAGGAGACTGACCCACCAGCCCGGCTCGGCCGGCTTCTGGTAGACGGCATGGACCTTCTTTTCCAGCAGCAGGGCCCTCAGGTGATCGTCATCCAGCGGCCCCGAGCTCTCAAAGTTGCTGCCGTCCTTGAGCACGCCCTTGATGGCGTTCGTCCCTTTTTCCGGCTGGATTTCGACGCGCTGAACCTCGCCCGCCTCGACCGCCTTGACGAACTGGTCGTACGACAGGAGTTCCGGAGTGCCGGCCTGCGGCGAAGTGTACTTGATCAGGGCGATGATGACCAGCACGATTAACAGATATATGCTCAAATTCTTGAAAACCTTATGCATGCAGCCAACCCCTCTCGGATTTCAGCTAACTAGCCACATAACAGCAGTATTTTACCACATCTTATTTCCCTTTTTCAATCTGCCCGAAACCCGCCGTTTCACGCCGCATCTCAAGGAATAACGCCCTGGTGGTACCTCTATCCACCCGGCACCATTCGGCGGCCCGCATCCCCGCCACCCATGCGATGCGGCCCTTGCCGTCCACGAGCAGAGGAATCCTGTCCCGCTCCCGGCGCGTGACCTTCAGCCCGCTGAGGAACTTCTTCAGCCTGGTCACCCCGGAGCCGAAGGGATGGAAAACGTCGCCGGGCCGCCGGTTGCGCACCGCCAGGGGCTGGACCAGCCGATCGAAGTCCAGGACGGCCCTGTCGGGCCCCAGTTCGCGCGGATCGGGGATGTCTTTCCGGTCGACGATGCGGCACTCCAGCTGCGCCCCGGCCTCCGGGATGTCCGTTACACCGGGGACGGCCACCGGGTATGCGTAAGGCGTCGCATCGGGCTGGGGAAAGGCGTAGGTAAAGGTGACCGCCATCTGTTCCTTGGTCATGTAAACCCCGCCGGGGAACTGGACGACCTGTCCGCTCTCCTTCCGGGCAATGATCTCGAGGGCTTTTTCCACCTGGTCGAAGGGCAGGTCGTCGCGCCCGGTGAGTTCGGACCAGGCCAGGCGCACCAGCCGGCGCTGCAGGGCCAGCGGCACAAGGTCGAAGGCCTTGCGGTCGAAAGTAACCTCGTCCTCGGTGACGCCGGACTGCGAAGCAAAAACGCGCAAGGCCTCCGCGTGCATGAAAGCCTCGTCGGCCCGGATGATTTCGGCCATGCGCAGCAAAGCAGGCACCAGGTTGGGGTTGTATGCGCTCTGCAGCGCGGGGATAAGTTCGAGCCTGATGCGGTTACGCGTGTAATCGGTGTCGAAATTGGATGTGTCAATGCGCGTCGCCAGCCGGGCCCACCGGCAGTATTTCTCGATGGTCGACCTCCGGGTTCCCAGCAGGGGACGGACAAAAGGACCCCGGACCGGCGGCATCCCCGCCAGGCCGGCCGTCCCCGAACCCCTTAAGAAGTGAAAGAGGATCGTTTCCGCCTGGTCGTCCGCGTTGTGCCCCAGGGCCACACGGTCAGCCCGGGCTTCACCCATTACCCGTTCAAAAAAGGCGTAGCGCAGGTGCCGCGCCGCTTCCTCGATCCCGCGCCGGGCTTTTTTCGCAAAAGCCGCAACGTCACCAGCATCGGCAACAAAGGGCAGGCCGTATCCCTGGGCCAGCCTCGCAACGGCGCGCGCGTCTTCGTCGGACTCTTCTCCCCTGAGCTTGTGGTTGAAGTGCGCGACGACCAATTCTATACCCAGCCTGGGACGCAGGTTGAACAGGATGTCCAGTAGAGCGGTCGAATCGGAGCCGCCCGAAACGCCCACCAGGACCTTGTCGCCCCGCCGGAACATGGCGTGGCGCTTGCAGTAAGCCTCGACATGGTTGGGAAGGTCTTCAACCTGCACGTTATCACCACCAGGCGGCCAACGGCGATCTAACACTTTTTATGCCGGCGCATCCCTTAGTATCTCTTGCAAATTCCACATCAGGGCGGCATTACCTGCAAGCAAAAAGCGGCGGGGGGATAAACGGCGGAACGTGAACGTGCAGCCAACGAATCAAGGGGTGGCTTCCGCCACCCCTTTACGTACCCGATTACGAACCGACCCGCCGGGACCGGAAAGGCACCTCCGTGCTCGTTGACTTTCTGCACGAACACTACCTTGAGGACTATTCCCTGGACGACCTGGCCCGCATCGCCAACTACAGCCCGTATCGCTTCATCGCCGTCTTTAAAACCGAAACGGGAAAAAGTTCACCGTGACCTTCAAGCGAAAGGTAGGCCTTTCGCCTTCGCAGTACCGCAAAGCCCTGGGGCATCCGGAATAGCGCTGAATTCGCAAGGATTCAGCTCATGGTCTTTCCGATCCGCCCGACGAGTACCGTCATATCGTCGGGAATCAGGCCGCCAGCGGCCTGGCGCGCCCTCTCCAGGATCAGGTCGGCCATCTGTTGCGGCTCGACCGCGCCGATCTCGCTGATCACGTCGGCAAGCCAGGACTCCTTTTCCTGGCTCCCGCCGTAAGCGTCGAGAACGCCGTCCGTGACCATGACCACGACGTCTCCCACCCCCACGTTTTTGACCACCGAGTTGACCTCGATGTCTTTTAAAATCCCGACTGGCAGGGACGCGCTCCTGATGACGCGGACGTTGGTCCCGCTGAGGATGAAACTGGGCGCCGCGCCGATCTTGACGCATTCCGCCTTACCCGAATAAAGGTCGATCACCGTGATGTCCACGGTGGCAAAGCTCTCGTCGGGCGCCCGCAGCAGGAGGATGGAGTTGACCGTCTTGACGGCCATATCCTGGCCGAAGCCGGACTCAAAAAGGTTCTCCAGGAGGGAGACCGTCGTGCTGCTTTCCATCGCCGCCTGGGGGCCCACCCCCATGCCGTCGCTCAGGAGCATGCAGAACTTGCCCTCCCTCAGATTCAGGAAAGAGTACGTGTCGCCGGACACGGGGCTGCCGTCCTTGCCGGCCTTGGCCACCCCCACGTCGACGCGGTAGCGCAGCGCCGGGTAAAGGTTGAACGTACAGTCCGCAAACTCCCCCCCCGTGCTGCACTTCATGGCGCCGACGGTGAAGGGCTGGCCGATGACCTTCGACACGACAGGAGCCATCATGTACCGGCAGGCCAGCTCGCCGTGGCAGGGCGGGCGGGAGATCCTGATTTCCAGCCGCCCGTCATCGCGGGGGGAACTGGCGATGTAGGTGACGGGGATGTCGAGCTGGTTGAACTTCCGGCGCAGCGCGACCTCGACCCGGCCGGCGTTTTCGACGGTCGAACAGAGCTCGGCGGACATGTTCTGCATGATGTTCGCCAGGCCCCGCAGGTGCTCCGAAACGACCTCGCGGCTCTCGACCAGGCGCCGGTACCAGTACCGGTTGACCCTGTAAGTCTCGTAGAGGCAGGTGAGCGTAAGCGCAAGTTCATTGACTCTGAGGCAGCGGCGGCGGACGTGCTCGGGAAAATCGTCGGCGGTAACCTTTCCCGTGGCCTCGACGGCCCGGAGCACATCGAAAAACTCCTGGTGCGTCCGGTACGAGTCGCGCTCCCAGCAGCTTTTATGCAGGGGGCATTCCCGGCAGATCCGGTTACGCACTTCGTCCAGAAGCTCCTCGAGGGTCGTATCCCCTTTTACATCCAGTCCCGTGGAAGACACCTGGGCGAAAGTCCTGGAAAGCTCGTCAAACATCCGGGCCCAGCCGCCCACGCGCGCTTTGATGATCTCCTTGACCTTGTCGTCGGAAGCCGCCGCGCCCAGCGCTCCTTCGGGCAGCACGTACCGGAGTTTTTCCATCCACCGGACGGGGACAAGCACAAAAAAGGCCACGGCGATGGCAGCCTCGACCAGGACGCTTTCCAGATCGCTGTAATCGTTGATGTAGACGGCAAGGATGATGTTGCCGAGCAAAAAGCCGATGGCCACGCCCAGCTTGCCGAAACGCCGGCACACCCCGGCCAGGAAGCCGGCGAAGGCATAGACACCGATGGCCGCCGGAGCCGCGACAAAAGCCACGCCGGGAACCACCCCCACGACGGCGCCCCCGGCGGCGCCGACGCCTCCCCCGCCGAGGATGGCGGCCAGGAGCACGGCGAACTTGCTGGACACCCCGGCCAGGGTCACGGAGGCGATGCTCAACCGCCCCATCCCGGCGATGATGCCGGCCAGCATGACGATATAGCAAAAGAACTCCTCGCCGGACAGCGGCCGGGTCCGGGGAGCAAAGGCACTGATCATCACGTAGGTGAAAACCCCGGCAAGAGCGGCCTCCACCATCAGGGCCACGTAGTCGTAAAGCGCGGCCGAGGCGAAGGCGAGGAAGGAGGCCTTGACGACGACGGTAACCGCCGGGATGAGCGCGGCCACGACCAGGGACGGGCGGCGGAAATCCCCCGGCATCGCCCGTAAGGCCAGCCCGACGCCGGCGGTGATCAGCAGCGACTGGGCCATAGCCACCCCCTGCAATACCGTCGCCTGGCCCAGCAGCATCGCCGCCACGGCGGGCCAGGCGGCGGGGCCGAAACTGTAGAACGCCGCTCCCGCGAAAGCCGGGGCGAACGGGCTGAGTTCCCCCATCAGAATGGCGCGGCCTAGGAAAAAACCCGCCGCGCAGAGGACGATGCGCTGCCAGCTGAGGGCGCGGGACACAGAGTCCAGGTCCGCCCGCCGCCTCGGGGGCGTCACCGCTCTGGCCCATTCCTTGTTAACCCTCTGGGGGTCCGGGATAACGCTGAGGTGCTCGGACAATCCCCCCACCCCTTATTTCCAATTTTTACTAATTATAGAGGAAGGGGGATGGAGATACGTGTCATAAGTCGTAGAGAGTGTTATCTTTCTTTCGACACGGATCAGGCTTAGCGATACTTATATAGCGCTAACGAAACACTTCCATATGGGTATTGGGGTTAGGTGTTAGACTCGAAGGAATCCCCGTCCCAAGCTGAATCCTTACGGATTGAGCGGTAGTAAGTAGTAAGTCGTAAGACTCGAAGCAATTTCCGTACGGGAATTCAAATATTTATCCTGGCGGATTGGGCGGTACAAAACCTGCGTTATAGCCTGATGCTTAGCTGCCAGCAACTCTAAGAGCTAACCCATGCAGTATGTCGTAATCACTTACCGTCACCGTGGTTTTGGCCATAGCGCCCATGGCCAGGAGGCAGATGCGCACGCCGGCGACGATGATGTCGGCGCGCTCGGGCTGCAGGCCGGGCATCCGGCGGCGTTCCTCGACCGTGCGGGCGCGCAGGTCATCCAGGATTTCCGCAATCTTCGCGCGAGTCAACACGTAACCGTGCACCAGCCGGGGGTCGTAGACCTTGAGCCCCTGCGCCACGGCGGCCAGGGTGGTCATCGTACCGCCGATGCCGACGAGTTGCAGTTCGGGCCTTTCCTTGAGGGCGCCGGTTACGCCGCTTAAAATGTCCAGGATTTCGCCGTCTGTATAATCCCGCTCGGTCATGCGCACGGCCCCCGCCGGCAGGCTTACGTGGCGCAGCCCGTCGGAGTTCGGCCAGGCGAATTCGGTGCTGCCGCCCCCGATGTCCATCGTCACGGCCTTCCCTTCCATTCCGGGCAGGCCCGCGGTGACCCCGAGGTAGCCGAAGGAGGCCTCCTCTTCCCCCGAGAGAACGAGGACCGTATCACCGGTCCGCCGGCGGACGAGGCCGACGAACTCGCCGGCGTTCTTAGCCTCGCGCACGGCGGCCGTGGCGGCGACAACGGCTTTTTCCGCCCCCGCGGCGTCAAGGCGCTCCCTGAAGGCCTGCACGACCGCCGCCGTCTTTTCCATGGCGTACCGGTCGAGGAGCCCCCCGGCGATGCCCCTGCCCAGGCGCGTCGTGGCCATGTCGGCTTCCAGGGGGACAACGGCCCGCCCCCGCACGTCAGCCAGGAGCATCCGCGTGGAATTGCTTCCGATATCGATAACGCCGACCCTCATTTATTCATACCCACCTTAAATCCCACATCCGGCCTCTCACATCTGACTGCATCTGACTTCCTTATTGACGCGGGCATATTTTTTGGTTTATAGATAAAGGTACGGCCAGAGAACAGAGACTAACGTTGACCAAGGGGGACAATGCCTTGAAACTTCGCCTCGGCCTTCCCAAGGGCAGCTTGCAGGAAGCGACCTTTCAACTGTTTCGCCGCGCCGGTTACCACATCACGGTAGGCTCCCGCTCCTACTACCCGTCCATCAACGACCCCGAAATCGAGCCCATCCTGATGCGGGCGCAGGAAATCCCGCGCTACGTGCATGAGGGGGTTTTGGACGCGGGCTTAAGCGGACTGGACTGGATACTCGAAAACGAAGCCGACGTCGTCGAGGTGGCCGACCTGGTCTATGCCAAGCAGTCCCAGCGTCCGGTAAGGCTGGTCCTTGCCGTGACCAACGACAGCGGCATCCAGTCGGTAAAAGACCTGGAGGGCAAGCGGATCGCCACCGAACTTGTTAAGGTCACCCAGAATTACCTCGCCAGGCACGGTGTAACAGCCACCGTCGAGCACTCCTTCGGCGCGACCGAGGTCAAGGTGCCGCACCTTGTCGACGCCATCGCCGACCTGACCGAGACCGGGAGCTCTCTACGCGCTAACAACCTCCGGATCATCGACACGATCCTGGAGTCCACCACCAAGCTGCACGCCAACCGCAAGGCCTGGGCCGATGACTGGAAGCGCGAGAAGCTGCAGAACCTGGCCGTTCTGCTCATCGGCGCCCTGCGCGCCGAGACCAGGGTGGGCCTGAAAATGAACGTCCCGGGTGACAAAATCACAGAGGTCCTGTCCGTCCTGCCGGCCATGAAACACCCGACCGTTTCCCAGCTCTTCAACAGCGACTGGGTCGCCGTCGAGACCATCCTCACCGAGTTGCAGGTAAGAGAGCTGATTCCCGTCTTAAAGCGGGCCGGTGCACAGGACATCATCGAGTATCCACTGAACAAAGTCATTCCGTAAAGATATATGACACCCACAGCGAAAAACAGGCCTCGCGTTAACGCGAGGCCTGCTTGTTGCGCCGCAAGAGCCGCGGAAGCAGGTGAAACCACAGATCGACCACGGCCAGAGCCAGCGTTCCCAGCGCGAAGCCTCCCCGCACCCGCCAGCGGGCCCGAAGACCCAGCTTTACCGGTGATCCTTTCTGAACCATGCCTGTTACCCCGATTTTTGATGTGAAAAAAAGAATTCGATAATTGATAAGTATTTCCTTTTTATCAACCAAGCTATCTATTTACCACCGGATCATGGTTACCACCTAATCCCTGATCGTATTGTCGATGGGCTGCCCTTCGTAGTTTTGGGGCACGGGGACGACACGGGTCTCGCCGCGCTTGATCAGCCCGAGGCGCTCCCGCGCCGTTTCCTCGATATAGCTCTCCGAATTTAAAACCTCGAGCTTGTCCCAGAGATGGTCGTTCTTGTCCTTCAGTTCCTTGACCTGAGTTTCCATCACGGCCAGGTTCCTTTCCAGGGTAAACAGCTTGTTCACCTGCAGGCCTAAAGAAACGGCGAAATACACCAGCATTATGGTCACGAACAAAACGGGAATGCGGCTCCGGTTCAGGCGCCATCTACGCCGCAGGCGTACCGCCTCCATCGGGATCTTCCTCCTCGTCGCCGAAAATGCCGAGGGCGTCACCCGGGATGACCATGACAACTTGGTACCCTTTAGTCCGCGCCCGGTTGTACAGAGTCGCCACGGTACTGGGAGAAAGCTTGAGACGCCTGGCGATGGCTTCGGCCGAATAACCCATTTCCTTGAGGGCCACCACTTGTCTCTCCCGGAAGCTCAGCTTTTCCGCTCCGCGAATCTCGATCTGCATGGGTTCCCCTGCTTTATCCACAAACTGTGTACAAACTTATTACGTAGTTGGTACAGTTTCGCTACGTTTGGGCAACCTCCTGCTAAGTCGCAACATTTTTTCCAAATAAATTCTCCCCATCAATCTTCAGCGGGCTCGCCGTCGGGCGGCGGCAGGGGCCGCCGTTTTATGCGCGCGACCGTTTTGCGCACCGGCCAGGTGACCGACCACCAGAAGTAGGCGCAAGGGCGGGTAACCAGATAACAAAGGCGTCCCGTGGCTTTGAGGATGCTCATCCAGAAAGAAAAAGCGGCCCGTGAAAGGGTACGCCGGTACAGTCCCGCGCCGAGCAGGAGGCCCAGGAAGACGTACCAGCGCACCTCCCCCCAGTTGGCCAGCAGGAGCAGGCCGAAAACGAAGGGGATCAGGATCAGCCAGAAAAAGACGTCGCCGACGGTGGTTCCCCAACGCCGCAAGCGGAGACTTGTCCGGACCGCAGCATAGAAATCGTAGACAAAGGCCGCCCCGGCCCCGATCAGGACGGTCAGCAGGAAGGACCAGGACTGCTCCGCCAAAGACACTGTGGCTCACACCTCCCAGGGGCGCCGAGCGTTATTTGAGAAGACGGTTCAAAAGGTTCCTGCCGCTGATGCGGCCGCGCGAACCGGTCTCCCTGTACTGTAGGCTGTTCAGGTGACCCTGGACCACCAGGGTCCCCGCGTCCAGGTCCAGTTGCGTGATGTGCAGCCCTTCCCCCTGGAGAAGCAGGAAGCCCATATTTGTTTCGAGGTGGATTTCATTATCCGTGAAGCTCTCCACGCGGAGCACCCCCGCCAGGGACAGCTCCTTGCGATCGCGCATCTCGAGACGGTGCTTGACCTCTTGATCCACCCTCGATCCCCCCTGTCAACCCGTTCAGGACAATTCAGTAATGGATATGCCTTCCCGGCAGGAGGAATGCCAAAAAAATAAGGCCCTGCCTTGACAGGACCTTAAACCATCAAAGAAATCCGCTCTAAAACTCGTTATTGTCGTCAATCCTTTCGCTGGAAAGGACACTATAGAGCGATGAAGCCAGTTTAGCCGGAACATTGTCGGCGACTTCCAGCACCTCGACCGTAAGGCGGCGGGAACCGAGACGGAGCGATATGACATCGCCCGGTTTGACGACCGTGCCCGCCTTGGCCGCCCTGCCGTTCACCGTTATCAGGCCTTCGTCGCAGACTTCTTTGGCAAGCGTACGGCGCTTAATAAGCCTCGATACCTTAAGGAACTTATCAAGCCTCACCGCGTCTTACTTGGAAACAGCCTCACGCAGCACCTTTCCGGCCTTGAATACCGGGACCTTGGTCGCGGCGATGCTGATTTCCTCGCCGGTCTGCGGGTTTCTGCCCTTGCGAGCGGCTCTCTCCCTGGTCTCAAAGGTGCCGAAGCCGACCAACTGGACCTTGTCGCCCTTGGCCAGCGCTTCGCTGATGCTGTCGAGCATGGCGCTCAGGGCTTTTTCGACATCTTTCTTCGTCAGGTCGGCTTTTTCAGCTACGCTCGATACGAGTTCCGCTTTGTTCACAACTATCCCTCCAAGAAATTGTTGTATGTGCAGTAAGACATTCTTGTCTATCCTTGTTTTTCCTGCTTTTTTGCAAAGTTTTCCTGCTATTTTTCTAAATTTTTTGCTTCCTCCCACCACTCGTCCATGGTCTCCAGGGAAACCCGGCCCAGTTCCATCCCTTCGGCGCGAACCTTATCTTCAATATACCCAAAACGCCTGACAAACTTATCAACCGTCGCGGAAAGCGCCTCTTCGGCATTGATGCCTTTCAGCCTCGCCACGTTTACGACAGCAAACAAAAGATCTCCCAACTCTTCGGCAATCTTCGACTGGGAGCCGACCCGCAACGCCTGGCGCAGTTCCCTCTCTTCCTCCAGAACTTTGTCCAGCGCGCCCCGGTGGTCAGGCCAGTCGAAACCCACCCTGGCGACCTTGGCCTGCACCTGCTCGGCGCGCAACAAAGAAGGCAGCCCTTTCGGCACACCCGCCAAACAGGAGGATTGATGCCTTTTCTCCTTCTGTTTGATCTTTTCCCAGTTCCGCAAGACTTCCTCCGACCCGCTGACCTTGGTCTCGCCGAAGACATGCGGGTGACGGTGGATCATTTTTTCGCATATGCCCTTGATAACCCTGTAGACGTTGAAGAAACCGTTTTCCTTTGCGATCTGGGCGTGGAAGACGATTTGTAACAGTAAGTCTCCCAACTCTTCACACACACTATGCATATCGCCTTCATTTATGGCCTCGATAACCTCGTAAGTTTCCTCGATGAGGTAGCGCTTGAGGGTGTGGTGATCCTGCTCGCGGTCCCAGGGACAGCCGTTCTCGGCGCGCAGGGCCGCCATGATGTGCACCAGGCTTTCGAAGCTGTAAGCCTCTTCAGACGGGGGGAGACAGAACGAAGTCAGGTGGTCGATCCACGGCAGCCTGTCCACCTTGAAGAGCGGGACGCGCTCGACACGTTCCTCGCCCGGTACCCCCGCCGCCCTGACCACCGTCACGGGGTGCGTTTCGGGATACCGCTCCATCAGGCGGAGCTTGACGTCCGAAGCCACCAGACGGTCGTGTACCTGCATCAGGACGCAGGCCACACCGGGATCGGGGAACTGCCTGTCCAGGGCGAGGGCGTCCAACACCTTCACCCCCGACGCGGGGTCGAGCCCGGCGGCGGTGAAAAGAGGGTCGAGGAAGGACATCGCGGTGAGGACGCGGACCGGGACGCCCCGCTCCCGAGCCTTCTCGATGATCAGGCGGGAAGCATCCTCGGCGACCAGGGGATGCCCGGGCACCGCATACAAAACGGGACCGGCTTCTGCGGCCTCCAGAACGGCGTCGGCGATGCGCCGGTAGACGGCTGCAAAGCTGTCCTCCTCGTCGTATACGGCATCAAAAGAAGTCATCGCCAGTCCCTGTTCCAAAAGCCACGGCACCAGAGGATGCCGGGCCGTGCGCAGGTAGATTCTTTCCGCTTGCCGGAGTTCCTCCCACACCCCCAGGGGGAGCATCTCTTTTGACCCCGGGCCCAGTCCGGCGATGGTGATAAGGTGAGACAAGCCTGTGTTCCTCCCTATTTCTGTTGTCAGTAGTCAGTTGTTGGTTGTCGGAAATAGAAGAAGCATCGGACAAGGCCGATGCGTACATCATAAAAAAATGGCCTTTCGGCCATTTATTGTTCCATCTGTTTAGCCAGAAACCCTGCCGCCGTCTCGGCCAATTTGAGTTCCAACTGGCCCATCTTCACGTTGGGTTCCTTGGTGATCAGCATTACAGCTCCGATGGGATCGCCTTCGGAGATGATGGGGGCGATGACTTCGGCCGTATACTTGCACTCGCCGTTTTCGCCCATGAGGCATTCCCGGCACAGGGCGTCATCCCCGGGAGCGTTGATAACGATGGCCTTCCGTTCTTCCATAACCCTTTCGATGGCCGGGCTGATGGGCTTATTCAAAAATTCTTTCTTGGGGGCACCGGAAACGGCGATGATGGTATCGCGGTCCGCGATGCAGGCAATGTGGCCGGTGGCTTCGTAAAGGGAATCAGCATATTCCTTGGCAAATTCACCGAGTTCGCCGATGGGGGAATACTTCTTAAGGATGACCTCGCCATCACGATCAACGAATATTTCAAGGGGGTCGCCTTCTCTGATGCGTAGCGTACGACGGATTTCCTTAGGAATAACCACCCTTCCTAGATCATCAATACGGCGTACAATGCCAGTTGCCTTCATTGACTTCCGTCCCTCCTTTTCTACATAGGATTACGCGTTCTTCCTGTGATTAGTATACATCCGGCTATTTTTGTTTATTCATTTTTTTCCAAGGAACAAGGGTAAAATCTTGGAATGGCGATGAGCACTGGGCGCTGGGCGCTGGGCGCTGGGATCATCAAGAAGGGATTCAGCCCTGAATCCCTTCAAAGTCCAATGCTCACTGCCAAGATTCGGTGAAATCCCAGGCCACGGTCAGTGGAGGGTGGAAAGGAAAGTCTCCACTTCATCCACGCCGTCGAGCGCGTCGGCCCGGCCGGTCGACCGGAGCCAGATCTCGAAGTGCCCGTTATCCTCCTTGAAACGGAGCTTGTTGGGCAGCGATTGGGCCAGCGCAATCAGCCTGTCACCGTCGAGCCGGGCGGTGGGAGCGAAGGTGAAGCGGTAAAACAGGCCCTGGCGGGTGATGTGCTTGATCCGCAGTTGCCGGGCAGCGGCCCGGATGCGCGCCACCGCCAGCAGGTTGCGCACCGGCTGGGGATGTTCGCCGAAACGGTCGCGCAGCTCTTCGGCCAGCTCGTCGACCTCTTCTTTTTGCCTGACCGTCGCCAGGGCGTGGTAGAGACGGATCTTCTGCTCCTCATCGCCCACGTATTCGTCGGGGAGAAAAGCGGTGATCGGCAGCTCGACCAGCGCCTCCACCTCTTCCTCGCGCTTTTCGCCCTTGAGCTCGCGCACCGCCTCCTCCAGCAGGCGGCAGTACATTTCAAAGCCGACGACCGAGATGTTTCCGTGCTGTTCGGTTCCCAAAAGGCTGCCCGCCCCCCGGATCTCCAGGTCCTTTTTCGCCAGCTTGTAGCCGCTGCCGAAATCGGTAAAGTCGCGGATGGCGGCCAGGCGCTTTTCGGCGGCCTCGTTCAGGATCTTGTCCCGCCGGAAGGTCAGGTAGGCGTAGGCCAACCGGTTCGAACGCCCGACCCGCCCGCGGAGCTGGTAAAGCTGCGCCAGCCCGAACTGGTCACTCTCCTTGACGATCAGGGTGTTGACGTTGGGAATGTCCAGCCCCGATTCGATAATCGTCGTACAAACCAGGATATCGTATTCCCCGTCGATAAAGTCCAGCATCACCTGTTCGAGCTGGTCCTCCCGCATCTGGCCATGCGCCATGGCCACCCGGGCCTCGGGCACCAGGGCCTGCACCCAGGCGGCGACGCGGTCCAGGTCGTGCACCCTGTTGTGCACGAAGTAGAC
Organism: Desulfosceptrum tomskiensis; assembly: GCF_049818055.1. Classification (GTDB taxonomy): domain Bacteria; phylum Bacillota; class Desulfotomaculia; order Desulfotomaculales; family JASEER01; genus JBFLVT01. The sequence continues at coordinate 2,190,276 of NZ_CP187479.1, read as the reverse complement.
CTGGCCGCCGCGGGAGAGCTCCCTGGCGATGGCCTCGCGGATGATCACCGGGTCCTCCTCCAGGACGTAGGTCTGGACCGGGAAGCGGTCCTGGGGCGGCGTCTCCAGCAGGCTGGTGTCGCGGATCCCCAAGAGCGACATGTACAGCGTGCGCGGGATGGGCGTCGCCGTCAGGGTCAGGACGTCGACGTTGGGGTAACGGATTTTCAGGCGCTCCTTTTGCAGGACGCCGAAGCGTTGTTCCTCGTCGACCACGATCAGGCCGAGGTTCTTAAAAACAACGTCATCCTGGACCAGCCGGTGCGTCCCGATGACGATGTCGATGCCGCCGCGGGCGAGGCCGGCCACGATCTCCCTCTGCTCCCGGGGCGACCGGAACCTGCTGAGCATCTCGATCGTTACCGGATACCCCGCAAAGCGCTCCTTGAAGGTGTTGAAATGCTGCTGGGCGAGCACCGTCGTGGGGACGAGGACGGCCGCCTGCTTGCCTCCGGCGACGGCCTTGAAGACCGCGCGCATGGCCACCTCGGTCTTGCCGTAGCCGACGTCGCCGCAGAGCAGCCGGTCCATGGGCAGGTCCTTCTCCATGTCCTTTTTGATCTGGGCGATGGCGGTGAGCTGGTCGGGCGTCTCCTGGTAGGGGAAAGCCGCCTCGAACTCCGCCTGCCACGGGGTGTCCGGCGGAAAGGCGTGGCCCTTCAGGGACTGGCGCTCGGCGTACAGCTCGATCAGCTCCCGGGCCATTTCCTGCACGGCCTCGCGCACGCGCCGCTTGGTCCGCGTCCAGTCGCTGCCCCCCAGCTTGGAAAGCCGCGGCACCTCCCCTTCGGCGCCCACGTATTTCTGCAGAACTCCCAGCTGGTCGGTGGGGACGTAGAGCTTATCCTCCCCCTGGTAGGCCAGTTGGAGGTACTCCCGCTTGATGCCGCCGATCTCGAGCTGCTGGATGCCCAGGTAACGCCCGATACCGTGCGTCAGGTGCACGACGTAGTCGCCCGGGCTTAAGTCCAGCTCATCCAGGTTTTTCTTCTTAAGCTTAAAGGGCCGTTTCCGGTCGTAGAGTTTCTTGCCGTAAATCTCCTTCTCGGTCAGGACGACCAGCCCGGCCTCCGGGATCTCAAAACCCTCGTTGAGCTTCCCGGGGGCCACGGCGACGTTGCCGGGCAAGAGGGCGTCCAGGTCGGGGTTGACGAAGGCCTCCAGCCCCCCGTTGCGAAGCGTCTGCACGAGCCTCCGGGCGCGCTCCTGGGTCCCGGCCAGGAGCGCCACCGCGTAACCGCGCTTGCGCCAGAGGCGCAGGTTCTCGATCAGGTCCTCGGGCTTGCCCTGCGAGCCAGCGATCCCCTTGACGACGAACTCCCTGGCTTGCTCGGGCTCCGGGAGATGGGAGACCTGGGGAAGAAAAGAACTGTAGATGAGGGGATAGCCGCACAGCTGCTCCCTGACCCGGCTCCAGGACAGGTAGGCTTTGAACTGCCGGGGCAGGACCTGGCCGCTTTCGAGCAGCCCCCCGTAACCCTGCACGCGCTGGCGCTCCAGGCTGGCCCCGGTGTCGGCGGTCCGTTCGGGGTCGGTAATCACGATCCTGGTCCCGGGGGGCAGATAGCTGAAGACGCTCGGCGCCTCCGGATAGAAATAATCGAGGTACTCCTCTATGCCGTAAAAATACCGCCTGGCCTCGATCAGGGCCAGCGTCTCCCCGACCGTTTCTTCCAGGCGTTCGGCGGCTTCGTCCCTACCCGCCTTTCTCAGCCTGGCGGCCTGGGCTTTCAGGTCGCCGGCCAGGGTCGCGTATCCCCTGGCCCACTCTTCTCCGGACATCGCCAGCTCGTGCACGGGCGTGATGCTTAAGGATCGGATGGGCGCCTCGGAGCGCTGGGTCTCGGGATCGAAAACGCGCAGGGAGTCGATCTCGTCACCGAAAAACTCGATGCGCACGGGGTAGTCCGCCGTCATAGGGAAGATATCGATGATCCCCCCGCGGCTGCTGAACTGTCCTTCTCCCTCCACCAGGGCCGCGTGCTCGTAGCCGAGTTCAGCCAGTTTGCCGCGCAGGGTGCCGAGGTCCCATTCCTGCCCGACGGCCAGTTGCAGGATCGCTTTCCTCAGGGCCGGGGCCGGCATCACCCTCCTGGCCAGGGCATCGACGGGAACCACGATGACGGCGCCGCGGTCGCCCCCGGCCAGAGCTTCGAGCACCCGCAGCCGGTTGGCGGTGACGTGTTTACTGTAAGCAAGAACCTTAAACGGGATAAATTCCCAGGGTGAAAAAAGGAAAACCCCTCTCCCCGGCAACAATTGTCCGAGGTCCTCGACAACCGTCAGGGCTTCTTTTTCTCCCGGCACAACCACCAGCAAAGACTCCCGGTCCTTGCTCAGAGCGGCACAGACCAGCGCGTGGTGGTTCGGCCCCAGGCCGTAGACCAGCTGCCTATCGGCGCCGGCTCGCACGGCCTCGTCGAGCCGGCGCAGGGCAGGGATCATCCCCAGGAGATCGGTTAATCCTCGCATCTACCCGCTCCCTTGTTACAGAGCAACGTTACCTTGTTAACGTTATCCATGATATATATGCAGCTTATTCACCGCAAAAGCATCATTCAGCTTTGGCTGTGAGCTGTGAGCACTGGGCATTGAGCTATGAGCATTGTGCATTGGGCGTTGGGCGTTGGGCGTTGGGCGCCCAGCGCTCAGTGCTATTCTCAGAGCCCACAGCTCAGCGCTCAGTGCCAATTTAATGCACAGTGCCCAAAGCTCAGTGCCAACCTAGAGCCCAGTGCCCACTTTCCAGCCGTTAAACCGGTTCATCGCTTTCTCCAGCCCTTCCTCAACGGCCACCAGGGCCGCCCGGGCCGCGGCGTCGACGACCTCCGCCAGGACCGCCCGCTCTTCCTCGGAAAAGCTGCTCAAAACGTGATCGAGAACGTCCCCGCCCCGGCCGATGCCCACACGCAGCCGCGGAAACTCGTCGGTCCCCAAGCTCTCGATGACCGACTGCATCCCCCTGTGCCCCCCGGAACCGCCCCAGGCCTTAAGGCGCAGCCTGCCGAAGGGCAGGTCCATGTCGTCGCAGACCACCAGCATCTCGGATGGAAACAGGCGGAAACGGTCAAGCAAAGCAGCCGCAGCCCGTCCACTGAGGTTCATAAAGGTCTGCGGCTTGGCCAGCACCAGGGCGGCGTTGCCCCGCCGCGCTTCCCCGACCAGGGAAAAGCACTGCCGGGTGCCGACCCCGACAGTCAACATGCGCGCTAGTTGGTCAACCACCATAAAGCCCATGTTGTGGCGGGTGGCGGCATACGTCTCCCCGGGGTTTCCCAGTCCTATTACGGCCTTGATCATACTTATTCGGGCTTGGCTTCGGCCTCCACATTCTCAGCCGCGGCAGGAGCGGCTTCGGCAGCCGGCTCGGCCACCGCCTCGGCCTCCCGGCGCAAAGCGGTTACCGCCACAACGACGGAGCCGCCCTCGGTGAGCACTTTCACGCCTTCCGGCACGGCCAGCTCGCTCACGTGGATGTTGTCGCCGATATCCAAGCCGGAGATATCCACCTCGATGTGCTCAGGTATTTTCATCGGCAGGCACGCCACCTCTATCTGCCGGAGGTGGTACGCCAACACGCCTCCCTGTTTGACGCCGGGGGCGGCCCCGACAAAATGCAGGGGAACGTGCGTGTGCACCTCTTCCTTCAGCGATATCTGTTGCAGATCGATATGCTGGATTTGCCGCTTAAAAGGGTGGTACTGCACCTCCTTAATGATAGCATGGTACTTCTTCGGCTTGGAACCGGTTTTTACCTTCAGTTCCACCAGAGCCGCCGACCCGTGGTGTTTGACGATGTCCTCTATTTCACGGCCGTCCATCTCCACCGGAAGGTTGCCCACCGATTTCCCGTAGACAACGCCCGGGACCTTGCCCTGCTCGCGCAGGGTGTTGAGCTGGTTTTTGCCCCTCTTGTCGCGGGGCGTGACCTCCAAGTTCGCCGTAGCCATAAAACTTATCCCCTCCGTCTAAAATTATGCCCCCCGGAAAGTCATATCAAACTGGACAACGGCATAAAATCCCATAGACGGTCTCCTGGATGAGTAGGAGGGATCAATGTTGCGCAGAGCTCGTGAGCTTGTCGGTCTGCCGGTAATCAGCCTGGAGGAAGGACTGAAGCTCGGGAACGTCAAGACGCTGATCGTCAATCCGGCGGGCAAGGCTGTTGCGGCCCTTGTCGTTGAAGAAAAAGGCTTCTTCAAGGAGCAAAAATTCATTCCCTTTGCCAAGGTGCATTCGGTGGGCGCCAACGCGCTGACGGTCGCCCAGAGCGCCAGCGCGGCCAAAGCATCGAGTCTGCCCGAGCTCGTGCAGCTCTGGAAGGAAAAGACCACGGTCACCGGCGCGCGCGTGGTCACCGAAAGCGGCAGCGTCCTGGGCTGGGTCCAGGATTACTTTGTCGACACTGTGACCGGGACCATAACAGGGCTGGAGGCGGCCCCGTCCGGCATCGGCGGCGCCGTCAAGGGGCGGTCCTTTATCCCGGCGGAGGTCCTGCGCACCATCGGGAAAGAGGTCATCGTGACCACCAACGAAGCGCTCGCCCGGATGCAAAAAATAGACGGCGGCCTGGAAGCGAGGTTCCTGGACGTCCTCGACAAGACCAAGGAAGCCCTGCCCAGGCTGCCCAAGAAAGAGGCCAGAGTTGAGGACACCGAAGCGGCAAAACAGTCGGCCGTCATTGAAGAAAAGGTCAAGGACCTGATCGACAAGACCAAGCAGAAAGTCGCGCTGCCGAAACTGCGGCGCAAGAAAGACGCAAAGGAAGATCTGCAGGCAAAGGAAGAAACGCAGGAACGAAAGCCGGAAGAAACGCCCAAAGAAGAATAGCGCGCTCAAGGTCCCGGTTGCGGCAACCGGGGCTTTCGTTTCCCGCGCATAGTCTTTAGCGAAATGCCGGATAATACACTCAAACAATACGAAAGGATGGATGATATGGCGGAAAGAGTAAGAGACCTGGCGTGGCTCAACAAACTGGCCCTCGCCCTGGTGATTATCGGCGCGCTCAACTGGCTCCTTGTCGGACTTTTCCGATGGGACTTGGTAACCGCCATCTTCGGCGGCGAGGTCATCCGTAATTCGTCCTTGTTCTCGCGGGTCATTTACACACTGGTGGGGCTCGGCGGCATCTACCTCATCCCCTTCCTGCTGCGGACCGACGACACGCGAACCCGCATAGAAAACAGGGAACAGCAGTAAAGCAGAACCACCCTTTGATGGGGTGGTTCTCATTTTTCCAGCCATGCTCCGTCCGCTGCGGAGGGTTCAAGTGAGCCTACTCCCTCGCGCTCCAGGGGAACAATCCGCCGAAAATAATAAAGATGAACAGGACTATCACGATGTTAGGAAAAAGGAATTGCGGCTGATACTTGGGCATCAATACCCCCCCCCCCTGTTCTAGGTTTGCTGCCATGATATGTTAATCGCAATAATTTGCTACCACACAAAAGGGGTCAGGCTTGCCGATACTTGACTGAACTTCGCAAGCACGGTCAAGCCCGACCCCTGCCTTGATGAGCGTACGGAAAAAGAACCACCCTTCTTCCAGGATAAAGGGTGGTTTCTCACCGTTTTTTGAGTTATTTGCGAAACGCTCACTGCTTGTCCAAATTCAATCAAAGAGTTTAGACACCGAAAGGTCCTCATGTACCCTGATGATCGCCTCGCCCAGCAGCGGCGCGACGGAAAGGACCTTGATCTTCGCGATGCGCCTTTCCAGGGGGATGGGGATGGTGTTGGTGACGATGACCTCCTTGATCACCGAAGCCCGCAGCCGCTCGATGGCCGGCCCCGAAAGCACGGGGTGCGTGCAGGCGACGTAGACGCCCGTGGCCCCGAAATCGATCAAGGCGTCGGCGCCCTTGGTGATGGTCCCCGCCGTGTCGATGATGTCGTCGACCAGGATGGCCGTGCGCCCCTCCACCGGGCCGATGACCGTATTGATCTCGGCCACGTTGGGCTCCGGACGGCGCTTGTCGATGATGGCCAGCGGCGCGCCGATGCGTTCGGCGAGGTCCCGGGCGCGCGTCACGCCGCCGACGTCCGGAGACACGACCACCACGTTCTCCAGGTGGCAGCGTATGAGGTAATCGGCGAGGATCGGCCCGCCGGGAAGGTGGTCGACCGGGATGTCAAAGAAGCCCTGGATTTGCCCCGCGTGCAGATCCATCGTGATGACCCGCCTGGCGCCGGCCGCCGTCAGCAGGTTGGCGATCAGCTTGGCGGTGATGGGCTCGCGCGCGCGGGTCTTGCGGTCCTGGCGGGCGTACCCGTAATAGGGCATGACGGCGGTGATGCGCCTCGCCGAGGCTCTCCGCAGGGCATCGATCATAATTAGTAATTCCATAATGTTTTCGTTGACGGGCTGGCAGGTCGGCTGGACGATGAAGACGTCGGCGCCCCGGACGTTTTCTTCGATCTTCACCTGGATTTCGCCGTCCGAGAAGCGCGTCACCGATGAAATCCCCAACGGTACGCCCAGGTACTGGCAGATCTCGGAGGCCAGCGCGGGGTTGGCGTTCCCCGTGAATATCTTGAGCTTCTTGTGCCTGGCGTACATCATGATTATCCCTCCGTGGGCTTCTTCTTTTGCTTCTTTTTCTCGACCCAGTCTTCAATATTCTTTTGCCCGCTCCGCGCTATCCCCAGCGCGCCCGGAGGGACATCCTTGGTAATCGTCGAACCCGCGCCGATGTACGCCCCGCGGCCCACCTTGACCGGGGCCACGAGATTGGTGTTGCTCCCGATGAAGGCGCCGTCCTCGATCTCGGTCACCCATTTCTTTTCCCCATCGTAATTGCAGGTGATCGTGCCGGCGCCGACGTTCACCGCCCGGCCGATGACGGCGTCGCCTATATAGCTCAGGTGCGGTACTTTGCTGCCGTCCCCGATGATTGATTTTTTGATCTCCACAAAATCGCCGACTTTTACCCCCGCGCCGATCCGGCTTCCCGGCCGGACATAGGCGAAGGGGCCGACCGTGGTCCGGTCCCCGACCTCCGAATCGACGATGACCGAGTTCCATACGGTGACCCCGTCGCCGAGCACGGCGTTGACAAGCTGTGCGCAGGGCCCCAGGTTGCAGTCCCGCCCGATCACCGACCCGCCCCGGATGAAGGTCTGGGGGTGGATGACCGTGTCGGGCCCGATCCGCGCCGGGGCGTCGATATAGGTGCTGTCGGGGTCGACGATGGTCACCCCGGAACGCATCAGCCCTTCCAGGACCCGGCGCCGGATAACCTTCTCGGCGGCGGCGAGCTGGAGGCGGTCGTTGATGCCCATGATTTCTACGGGGTCGCTAGCAAGGTAGGAGGCAACCGGACGCCCGCCCGCGACGTAAACGCCGATGATATCGGTCAGGTAGTACTCGCCCTGTTGATTATTATTGCTGATCTTCCGGAGGGAATCGAAAAAACCCGCGGCGGAAAAACAGTAAACGCCCGTGTTGATTTCCCTGACGGCCAGTTCGTCCGGCGTCGCGTCTTTCTGCTCGACGATGCGGGCCACCATGCCCCCGCCGTCGCGGATGACCCGGCCGTAACCCGTCGGGTCTTCAACGATGGCCGTCAATACGGTGGCCGCAGCGCCCTTGGCCCGGTGATGGGACACCAGCCCGGCCAGGGTCCGGCCGGTGATCAGCGGGGTATCCCCGCAAACGACCAGAATATCGCCCGTAAAATCCGACAGAGCTTCCCTGGTTTGCATCACGGCGTGGGCTGTTCCGCGCTGTTCATCCTGTAGCACAACCTTCGCAGCGTCACCGACCGCGGCGCGCACGGCGTCATACCCGTATCCCGCTACGACGACCGTGGTCCCGGCGCCGGCCTCGCTGACGGCGTCCAAAACGTAATGCAGCATCGGTCGCCCGGCAATCTGGTGCAGCACCTTGGGGTGGCGCGATTTCATCCGCGTTCCCTTGCCGGCAGCCAGCACCACCGCCACTAATGACATCAGGTGACCTCCCGTAGGCTGATACTACATTTATCAGATATTCTATGAAGAATGCGTTGAATCCTGTTCAAATGTTCTGTGCCGCTCCCTGATCTCCTTCCCCCGGAGCGCAGTTTTTCTGCCCGTTGCGACACGGGCCAGTACCGGCGGGTCGATGTTTCCCCCGCTCAAAACGATGCAGGCCTTCTTCCCCGGCCCGGCGACCTTGTTTTCCAGGAAAGCCGCCAGGCCGACCGCGCCCGCCCCCTCCGCGAGGGTCTTGGTCCGCGTCAGCAAGAGAAGGATGGCCCGTCCTACGGCCTCCTCGTCGACGGCGACGACCTCGTCCACGTAACGCCTGATGAACTGGAAAGGCAGGTCGCCGGGCCTGTCGACGGCGATGCCGTCGGCGATCGTAGCCTTTACGGGCACTTCCACGGGCACGCCCCGCTCGACGGACAGCAACAGGGAGGGAGCGTGCGTCGCGATAACCCCGACGACTTTGACCGACGGCTTGAGTTCCTTAACGACGTAGGAGATGCCGGCGATCAGCCCTCCCCCGCCCACCGGCACGACGACGGTATCAACGTCGGGCAGGACCTCCAGGATCTCCAGGCCGACCGTCCCCTGGCCGGCGATAATGCGGGGGTCGTCAAAGGCGTGGATGAATACGGCCCCCTTTTCCGCGCAGACGCGCCGGGCGACCTGGTAGGCCTCGTGGTAATTGTTCCCCGACAGGATCACCCTGGCCCCGTACCCGAGAGTGGCCTTGATCTTGCTGCGCGGAGCGTTCTTCGGCATGACGACCGTGGCCGGTTTGCCGCAGAGGGAGGCCGCCAGGGCCACTCCCTGGGCGTGGTTTCCGGCCGAGGCGGCGACCACGCTCCGCCCTTCGGCAACGTCCCCGCAAAGCTTGTGGTAGGCTCCGCGGATCTTGAACGAGCCGGTGCGCTGCAGGTTCTCGAACTTGAAATAGACGTCCCTGCCGAGCAGGGCGCTGATGCTGCGGGAACAACGCAGGGGCGTGGCGTGGATTACCCCTGCCAGGTGGGTGCGTGCCGCGAAGACGTCGGAAAGGCCGAAGGTTGTGACACCGTCCGTATAGCGCTTCATTTTCTTATTTTTTCTAATAAATTGACAGAAGATTTATTGCCTCAATAACAAATAGTAATATAATTAAAACAAAAAGAGTAAAAGGGTTGGATAGGTTTGAACCTCAACTACCTGGAGACCTTTATCACGGTGGCCAACCAGAAAAGTTTCTCCCGCGCCGCCAAAGTTCTGAACCTCACACAACCCGCCGTAAGCAAACACATCGCACTCCTCGAGTCATTCTACGGAACGCGCCTTGTCAACCGCACCAGCAGACGGGTGAACCTTACCGACGCCGGGAACATCCTCTACGGCTACGCCAACGAAGTGATCAATACGCTGGCCCGCGCTGCGGAGGAGATCGGCTCTTTGGCCGACACGGTACGCGGCAGGCTCGTCGTGGGCGCCAGCACCATACCGGGGCATTACGTTCTCCCCGCCGTGATGGGCGAATACCGGAAACGTTATCCGGAGGTCACCATTTCCCTGGAGATTTCCAACACGGGGACCGTCGTCAACCGCCTGCTGGGCGAGGTCATCCACATCGGGGTGATCGGCGCGCCGGTAGCCGACGAACGGGTAGCCTGCGATCCCTTCGCGGTGGACGAGCTCGTCCTTATTGTTCCCCAAAACCATCCTTTCGCCGCCATGGAGTACGTCACCGGCCCCCAACTGCTGGACCAGAAGGTGGTCTGGCGCGAAGCGGAGTCGGGCACCAGGCGGACCGTGGAACAGCTGCTCGCCGCGGCAGGCATCCCGCCGGAGCGTTTCGTCACCACCGGCGAGTTCGGGAGCACCGAATCGGTGATCGCCGCGGTGGAGGCCGGGCTTGGCATCTCCTTCGTCTCCCGCTGGGCCGCGGAGAAGGCGCAGCACGGGGGAAGGCTCGCCATCGTGCCCATCAAGGACACCCCGTTAAAGCGCAACCTCTACGCCGTCTACCTGAAGGACCACTTCCTCCTGCCCCCGGTCCGGGCCTTCCTGAACCTGCTCAAGGAATGCAGCCTGTAGCAGTAAACCAGGAACCCAGCCGACAAGAGGCTGGGCTCCTTTTTGAATCATAGGGCCTACCAGGCCAACGACGGGTAAAGGGGGGAGCCTTCGGCTCCCCCCTGAGCCCCTTTCTTACACAGTAAAACACTTATTCAAGACTCTCCAGACTAGGGCTTTGTGCGCTTCTTTTCTTGACTGCAACCTCGTAGAAAACCGACGGAGCGCCACACCCTCCGGGAGCTTCAAGACCTTTTTCCATAGGTCTAGTTACATAGCCTGAACAGCCGGAGCGTTCAATTTTAACATAGTACTGTAGGACCTTTCCATCAAGGGACGGATCAAAGTAGTATCGATATACCCGAGTTCGCGCAGACAAGGCCGAGGGCAAGCGCACGGCCGAAAGACGCAAGCCGGATACTCATTTGCCGGTGGTCGGCCATACCGGAACAGAGAAAGGAACCCCGCAGGGTTCCTTTCCGTGTTCTGTGCTTACATTGGGCTTTAGCCGCAGGTGCCCTTATCGCCGCAGCCGGCGCACCCGCCGGTGTCGTTCGGGTTCTTGATGGTAAAACCGGCGCCGCGCCACGATGTAACGTAATCGACCACGCACCCTCTGAGGGCCTTGGCCGCCTCGCTGTCGACCACGAACTTCAGGTCGTTGATTTCCACCAGCGTGTCGTTAGGATTTACTGACTCATCCAGAGCCATCCCAAAACTGGGCCCGCCTCACCCGATGCCGCCGATATAGACACGGATCATGGCCTCCGGCTTGTTGTGGGTCGCCAGGACCTCTTTCAGCTTTCCTTGGGCGGCTTCAGTCACTTCTATCACGTGTTTTTCACCTCGATGTCACTAGTTTTTGCAGATCGATACTCCTAGGGGTATTTTATTGCGGGCCCGACCCAATGTCAATACGTCACTGCTGACTTCTTGACGATCGAATCGTTCTAGGCTATGCTAACCTTAGTATACCCTCAGGGGTATTAATACCAACCGGGAGGAATCGCGGTGCCAAACCTGGATCCTGATTCGGCCACCAAAATCATCAACCGCTTAAAAAGGATTGAAGGCCAAGCCCGGGGCATCCAGCGCATGATCGCCGAAGGGCAGGACTGCAAGCTCGTCGTCGGCCAGCTTAACGCCCTTCGGGCCGCCGTGCAAAACGCCACCAAAACGCTGATCGGCGAGTATCTCGAATGCTGCGTTAAGGCCGAACTGGCGCGCGGCGGGGATTGCCGGGAGGCGATTAAGAAAACCATGGACCTCCTGCTCGGCAGCAAGTAAGTAGTCGGCAGTCAGTGGCCGGTAGTCGATAGTCGGTCGTTAGTAGCCGGATTATTTATTGGGATTCGCGGTACGCGAATCCCTTCGAGTCTGACTACTGACTACCTTCCAGTACCTTTTTGGCCAGCTCGTAGTCGCTTAGCTTGTCAACATCTACTGCCACCTCGGGGTAGGGAGTTTCGATGACCCGCCCGCTGATGCCGATAAGCTGGGTCACCTTGCGCTCGGCGGATGCCAGGGACAGCGTTCCGAGGGCATACCGCAGGAGAAAGCCCGCACCGATCATTCTAGCCAGTTTGAGCGGTTTTTTACGGTTGGCCGCAAACTGCTCGCCGACCTTCCTGCACTTATCAAAGACCGCCGGGCGGAGGAGGACGATGTTGCCGCCCGTGAAACGCCCCTCGCGCAAGCGGACGTAGGTCCGCCGGGCCTCCGGGAATCTCTGCGCCACCACCCTTTCCGACACGACCGTGTAATAAAAATCGGCCTCGCGGTTGCCGCAGCGCGCGATGAAGTCGCTGACAGCCTCGGGGGGCAGCAGGGGGATATCGGCCGTCGCCACCAGGACGTGGTCGGCCCCGCGCTCGGCCGCAAGCCCCCTTCCCGCGTTTTCCATCAGGCTGTCACCGGATTCGACCACCCGGATCCTGCTGTCCGTAAAGACGCTCCTTACAGGCTCCGGGCCGACCACGGTGATGCGCGAGATCTGACCGGAATCCAGGATGGCCCGGACCACGTGGGCGACCATCGGCTCCCCGGCCACGGGCAGCAAGGCTTCCCAGCGCTCGTCGCCGGCCTCGCAGAGCGAGCCCCTGGTGGGAGCCCCGGCCAGAAGCACGCAGGGAATCATTTGTTGAACTCCTCCACGGCCACCAGCAGGCTGTTCTCGGCGCTTTCGATGTGCTCCCGCGCCAGTTGCTGGGCCAGCTCGATGTTGCGCTCGCTGATAGCCTCTACGATCTTGCGGTGCTCCACCAGCGCCTCCTTGGTCCGGCCCGGCCGGGACAGGGTAGTGAGGCGGAAGCGCTGGATCTGCTCCTGCAGATTGGTGACGATCTGGATCAGCCGCTGGTTCCTGCTGGCCCTGTAAATGACGTCGTGAAACTTGGTGTCTTCCTCGACGATGGCCTGGATATTCTGCGAGCTGGTGGTCTCCGCGTACCGGACCACCAGGCGCTCGAGCTCCTCGATTTCCTCCTCGGTGATCCGTTCGGCCGCCAGGCCGGCGGCCAGGGCTTCCAAGGCCGAGCGTACCTCGAAGACGTCAGTTATATCCTTGTCGGTTATCCCGGCCACGTATGCGCCCTTGCGCGGGACCATCACGACGAAGCCCTCCAGCTCCAGTTTGCGGATGGCCTCCCGGACGGGCGTCCGGCTGACTCCGAGTTCCTCGGCGAGCTGGAGTTCCATCAGGCGCTCGCCCGGCCGCAGGCGGCCCGTGATGATGGCTTCCCGCAGGGATTCGAAAACCACCTCGCGCAAAGGCTTGTAGCTGTCGAGCTTTACGGGGAGAAGCCGTCTCTGTTCTTCCATCTGGTTTGCCCCTCACGGATTTTACGTTCTATTTTACGCCCTTGGAGCGCTTGAAGCAACAAATTTCGGCTATAAGGTCTGTGTAGCGATCACCGTAAGGTCTCCCTCAAACCGGGTGGCGGCCTTGCGGGCATCCTCGGCCGAACGGTAGAGGCCGAACACTGTGGGCCCGCTGCCGGCCATCAGGGCCCCGAGGGCCCCTGTAGCCAGGATGCGCCGCTTTATAGCGGCCAGCTCGGGATAACGGGTCAGCGTCACCTGCTCCAAGTCGTTTCCCAGGCAGGCGGCCACCCTCTCCAGGCTGCCGCTCTCCACCGCCTCGACCATCCTCCTCGCATCCGAAAGCCGCTCGCGGGGGCCGCTGTCGTAAGCGGCGTATACTTGGGTCGTACTCACCCCGAACGGCGGCTTGACAAGGAGCACCCCGGCCGCCGGCAGGGCCGCAAGCTCAGTCAGAACGTCCCCTTTGCCCTCGGCGAACGCCGTCCTGCCGGCGAGGCAGAACGGGACGTCGGCCCCGAGTCCGGAGGCCAGGCCCAGCAGTTGCCCCATCTCAAGGCCCAGCCGCCAGAGCCTGTTTAAACCCGCCAAGGTCGCCGCCGCGTCGGCCGAGCCCCCGCCCAGCCCCGCGCTGACGGGAATGCGCTTTTCCAGGAGTATACGGGCGCCCAGGCGGCAACCCGTGGTACGGGCCAGCAGGCGCGCGGCCTTGACGACCAGGTTGTCCTCCCCTGCCGGTACCTCCGCGCCGTCCGCGACCAGGACGATCTCTTCATCTAACGGCGCAAACTCAAGAATATCGTGCAGTGCCAGACGCTGCATGACCGTTTCCAGGCGGTGGTACCCGTCCGGCAGCACGCCCACGACGTCCAGGCTCAAATTAATCTTGGCGTGTGCCTCGACACGCACCGTTTGGTACTCGACCATACGTTACCTCGTAAAGCATCGTTCAGCATTAGGTCTAAAGTCCAACATCCGGATCTGACACCAATACCTAACACCCAATTTGGCCTCTGGCATAAATTCTCCTTCCCGCCAGTAGAAATTCTAGGAAGCCTGTTTAGTAGTCGGTAGTCGGTATTCAGTAGTCGGTAGTTGAACCACAGGATTTAGGAAGGTATCAGGCTGAATCCGTAAGGATTCAGCTTGACTTACGACGTATGACCATATTTGGAGGAACGTGATGTTCGAGCTTTGGAGCAGCCTGCTGGCCGGGCTGGGGACCCTCTTCGGCGCCGCCGCCGTGCTCGCCGCCCGTCCCCGGCATCAGACGCTGGCTTTTTTCATGGGTTTGGCCTCGGCCGTAATGGTCGCCGTCGTCTGCGCCGACCTGGTACCCACGGCCATGCTCTTCGGCGGCCTCAACCTGACCGTCGGCGGAGTCCTGGCCGGCATTATCGTTGTGGCTGTTATGGACCTGCGGCTGGGGGCCGTCCTCGGCGCGTCCCGCAGCGGCTACCTCAAGGCCGGGGTTCTCGTGACCCTCGGCATTGCCCTGCACGACTTTCCCGAAGGCTTGGCCATTGCCGCCGGTTTTGCCGCCAAGCACAACCTCGGCCTTTTAATGGCTGTCGCCATCGGCATGCACAACGTCCCCGAGGGGATGGCCACCGCCGCCCCCTTACGGGCGGCCGGAGTGTCACCCGTAAGGATCCTGCTCGTCAACGCCGCTCTCAGCCTGGTTACCCCCCTGGGCACGCTCGCCGGCATTTTAATCACCAAAACGACCGTCCACTCCATCTCCGTCCTCTCCGCGGCAGCGGCCGGTGCTATGCTGTACATCGTGGTCTTCGAGCTCCTGCCGCGCTCGCTGTCCGAGGGCGCCTCAAGCGCGCTGCGGGGGATGGCCGCCGGTTTGCTGCTCTTCGGTGTGCTCTGCCTATTTCTTTAACAGCAGGAAGGCCCCGCCGGCCATCAGCAGCGCCCCGGCCACCCGGCACCAGCTGAAGGGTATCTTCTGCAGGCCGAACCAGCCCATGTGGTCGATGACCGCCGCCGTCAGCACCTGGCCGATGATGATGGCGGTGGTGGCCGGGGCCACGCCGACCTTAGGCATCGCTCGCATCACGCCGTAAACGATGGCCACGCCCAGGACCCCGCCGAGGTAACTGTACCATGGGGCCTGGGAGAGTTTGGCCGTAAACCCCCATCCGGCTCCGAAAAGAAAAAGCAGGGCCGTCACCAGGGCCAGCCCGACAATGTGGACTACGAAAGTCGCTTGCAAAAGGCCGATAATCAAGCTCAGTCCCGAGTTGATGGCCCCTTGAAAGGCCATCGTCACCCCGGACAAGCCCGCGATCAGCAACGCCAGAAGTTGTGCGCTCACCGGGAACCTCCTTTCCCCGCTAGTATCTGCCCGGCGAGCACACCATATCCCAGCCCGGCACTCAACTGAATGAGTGAAGACCAATCACAACAAAACCCCGTTAAACCAGAGCGAAAGCCTGGAATTGGTAACCAAACCGTATGTTCAGTTGAGTGCCGGGTTCACTTGAGTGCTGGGGCGCCCGAAATTCCACTGCAGCACTTCCGGTTTCGGTTTAGGCCTCTTTTTCTTCTCCGGCGGGTCCCCGGTTAAACCCGCCGCCTTTTCTTCTTTTTCGTCCTGCGGCTGGGCGGGGGCCTTGACCGGGGGAGCCTGCGGGGGAAAGGCTTGCATCAGCGTCGAAAAGGCCGACATCAAACCCGGCAGGTCGATCCCTTCCCGGCCGGGGGAGTCATCCTGCCCGTCCTCGGCGGGATTTTCCACGCCTTCTTCCGCCTGGTCCCCCGCTTTGGCCGCCGGACCCGGCGGCCTGGGCGAGGTCTGGAGCAGCGTCAGCAAGGCGGGCAGCAGGGCCTGCAGGTTGGCCCCCTGCCGGTTGGGCGGCCCGGCAGGCTGCTGGCCCGCCCCCGCGCTTTCGGTCTCTTTGCCCCTGCCGCTCAGCAACTGCCCCAGGGCGGCCAGCGGGTCGCGCAGCGGGACCGCGTCCGCCCGGCCCTTCGGCGCAGCAATGCGACGCTCCAGGATCTCCAGAATCAGAGAGGTGTTGTACACGCTCATGAAAAGGAGCATATCGTCTTGGCTCAAACCGTGGCGGACCTGAAACTGCAGCAGGTCCAGCAGCATTCCCAGCGCGCCGCGCCGGGGCTTTCCTTCTTGAGTCCCCAAAAATCCCCCTCCTCCTTCCTTACCGGTAGTCGGTAGTAGTAGTCGGTAGCGGCGGTCGGACGGCCAAATCCGAACCGCGCTGTTCATGGGCGGACAAACCAAATTGCTTTTAGAAACGTATCGCTTACTGCCTGTGTTCGTGGGGTTAAAGTGAGAATTAAAAAGGAAGCTTGAATCCCAGTTGCCTTTCCAGTTGGGCCTTGGCCTTCACCCTCGCATCGACGATCACTCGGTCGAAGCACTCGGCCAGCGCGTCCTCCAGCGCCGCCGGGTCCTTGCCGGCGTCTTCGGCCAGCTTGACCTGCAGGACTTTCTGCTGGCCGTCCATGGTCACCCTTACCAGGTCGTTTGACGCCTCCACAACAATGGAGGCCAGGGCCTCGCGGATTCCCGGCCAAATGCCCAAAAGGCCTCCCAGATTGCCAAACACCTGAGCAAAACCTCCTCTGTCAGGGCGTTTTTCGCCTATCCCCGAACGCCCGGCATCCTCACAGGTTTACGTCCTCTCACAACGTCAGTATATTCTTTTCCCCCCTGATACCGTGTCGTCACCAATCCCCGTCCTGTGACATAACTTGTTTGTAAAAAAAGGAAGATTGCGGGTGACAGTCTTGCAACACTACCGTGAGGCACTGGATAAACACCGTTGGCAGTTAATGCTTCTGCCCAACGTCGTCGGCGTCGGCGTCGGCTTCAAAAGGATCAACGGCGAAGACACCGGCCAGGAAGCCCTGGTCGTCTTTGTCAGCGAGAAGGTGCCCGAAGAAACGCTCCCCCGGGCGTACCGCATCCCCAGGCGTATTGAAGGGCTCCCGACTGACGTCGTCAGCGTCGGCGAGATACGCCTGCTCGGCGAGCGGGTCGCGCGCAAAAGACCCGCTTCCCCCGGCGTAAGCATCGGGCATTATCGAATCAGCGCCGGGACATTCGGCGCCGTGGTCTACGACAGCCGCTCCGGCGAACCGCTGATCCTCTCCAACAACCACATCCTGGCCAACAACTCAAACGGCAAAGACCATCGCGCCCGGTGCGGCGATCCTATCCTGCAGCCGGGGCCCTACGACGGCGGCACGAAGGAAAACGACGCCATCGGGTCACTGTACCGCTTCGCGCCTTTGCATTACAGCGTCAAAAGAGAGCCCGGCGCCGCGGCCGCACGCTACGAGCCCCTTTTGGACCGCCTGGCGGGCGCTGCTTACCGTCCCCCGTTCAGGTGGAAGTACCAGCGGTATGTTTTCAGCAGGCGCAACTTCATCGACGCCGCGCTGGCCAGGCCGGTCGACCTGGAGGCGATCAGCCCCGAAATCCTGGATGTCGGGATGTGCACGTCAACCGGCTCCCCCGCCGTCGGGATGCTGGTCAAAAAAAGCGGGCGGACGACGGGATTGACCCACGGCGAGGTCCGGTACCTGCACAGCACCATCTTCGTGCAGATATCCAAGAAGGCCGGCGCCGTTTTCGAAGACCAGATCATCTGCAGTTCCATGAGTTCCGCGGGAGACAGCGGTTCCCTGGTCGTCGACGAGGATAACAGGGCTATCGGTCTTTTGTTTGCCGGGTCTGCGGAGGTGACCGCCGCCAACAGCATTAATTACGTGACCAGGTTGCTGGGCGTACAGTTTGCAAAACAGGAGGGATAACGTTGACAGAAGGAAACGGGAAACGGCAAAGGCTCTTCAGCGGCGGCAATCTGCTGTTTATCCTGTTGGTCATCCTGCTGGCGAGCCGCGATCAGGCCTTTGAAACAAAACTCGAAACGATCGCCCAGATTTCGCTGACCACCAAAGACACCATCTGTAAAATCCGCGACAACGTCAACAGTATCCAGGACCTGATGACCGCGGCAAGCGCCTTGCAAGGGAAGCGCCGCTAAAGACTAAAACCCCGGCCTTGCTTTGAGCAAGGCCGGGGTTTTAGTGACGGCGGCCCCGGTGCGGCAGCTATTCCGGTTTCTTTTGCGCCATCAGGGAATCAATCAACCGCGCCAGAGCCTGGTGGTCCTGTCCGGGCATGGTCTGCTTGAGCATCTCCATAACCCCGGAGACCATGTTGTTGACTTTATCCCTGTCCAGGGAATTCTTAAAGTTTTCCAGGGCTTTGATATCCAAGCTCTGCAGCATGCTCCTGATCGGCTCGGGAAAGTCTTTAAGATCGATGTTTGAATGCTCCATGCGCACTGCTCCTTCTCAATCAAGGTTAATACATTACTATGTACCGGAACCTCTTTTTGCGCCTACCAAAAGAGAGGTCTTGAGGCCAGAGGTCGAAAGTCGGAACGGAAGCGCAATTTACGACGACAGTCACAGCATTTTTTCTTTCTACATAAGCTGGTAAGCACAAGGAGATTAGTCAATGCCCGCCTTTACTGGCATGACATGGACAAATGCCGCCCCCAAACAGAACTTTTCGGAAGGACGTGTATATGGTGCAAGCAGGCATAGCGAGAGGAATAACTGTAGTGGGGAAACTGGTTGCCAGGCTCGACGAGTTGGAAAGAAAACAAAACATGCAGGCCCAAAGCATTAACAGCATCGTAACCAAACTGGATCAGTTGACGGAGCAGATCACCAACCTGTCAGCCCTTCTCCAAGGGGACACGTTAATCTCTGATTCTAAACCCGTACCTTTGGCGGAGCCGTCGGCATCATGGATATACACTGCAAAACACTACGCCAGAATAGGAAAGACGGTAGGACTGGTAATAGAAAATATTGCCAACATGACTATGACGCTCATCGACTCCATTGACTCCGCCAAGGATAGCAATAAGTCTTTTAAACCTTTATCCGGGATTCAAAGCGCACCGTCAGGCAGTGAGATAGATTTCTCCAACATCTTGCAGACGATCACCAGGCTCTTCCAAGGGCTGACGGCAACGGAAGCCGGCAAAGAAGATCCTCCCCCTGCCGAACCATCCGGCGGCGACGAATAGGCAGTTTAATTTCTTAACAACTGAAAGATTTAACTTGCCCAGGCTGCTGATAGGACCTTATCAGCAGCCTTTTTCATTGCACCTACGCCCTCTGGAATTCGAACCTATCGTGGAGAGAGTCACAACATCTTCTCCTCAATCATAGACTGGTAAACAAAAGAAAAACAACCATGGCTAACCTTTGAAAGGATTATTTGCCATAAGTTATCGAACTATTTCAGGAAGGGCGTGTTTAATATGGAATTGGACGCAAGTACAGTGGAAAAACTGGTCGCCAGGATTGACGGACTGGAGGGTGCCCAGAAATCACAGGGGGAAGACATCAATCTTATCGCTGCCAAATTGGACCATCTGACCGAAAAGATCAACCAACTGTCGGTGCAACTTCAAGAAGGGCCTTCAGGCCATCAGCCGAAACCCTCGCCGCCGGCGACCTGGATTGATCTCGTAAAACATTATGCCAACCTGGGGAAGATGACCGGAAAGGCAATAGAAACTATGGCCGACACGGTTACGGCCTTAGTCGACTCACTTTCCTCCATTCAGGTCAGTAATCTGCCGAAAACCCGATCCAAGAAAGTGATAAACATTCCAGGCTTGAAATTATAACCTCTCCCAAATATGTCGATAATCCCACTATAAGTGGAACATTTTCCCACCAAAGGCATATTTTATATCAGAACGCTCACCTGGGTGGCGTTTCAAAAACCTTAATTAAGGAGGAATAAAAATTATGTCAGACGCTTTGGTTGAAGAGAACGTTGAAATCAAGGCCTTCCCGGGAAATACTGGGGGCATGGTGCTAGGGTCATTGTTTATCACCCTAGGCATCCTCATCATAGTTCTTCTCCCAGGTATCTTCAAACTTCTTGGTCTGCTCCTGGTAATCGCCGGGGCCATCATCTTCGCCTTCTAAGGAGAACCGACACGGCTGCTTCCCAGTCGTTGAACAGGCACCCGGGCGCTGCACCCAGGTGCCTGTTTTAATGTGCCTATACGGCCCGCCGAAACGTTGAGCCACTTCCGCAAAAAGCGAAAGTGGCTCAACTGCTTAGCTGGCGAGGTTGTTATTCTTCCTTAGCCCAGTCCCCGGCAAACCACCAGGACGGTTCCCGGCTGCAGGTTGTTGCAGTCGACGCCGGGGTTGCGGGCCTGGATGTCGGCGACTGTGGTGTTGTTCGCACGTGCTATAGAGAAACACGTGTCTCCCGGTCGGACAGTAACGTTAATCAAGGTGCCGGGGCAGGGCAGCTCGGGTACCTCAGGCTGCAGCACGAGGCAGACGAAGATGATCGGCTGCTGGATGCGGGTGACCTTGACGGCGACCCTGACGACCAGGTCGATGGCGACCGTGCGCTTGTTTACCAGCTCGCAGTCGGAGAACTCGATCTGCACGGTAACGGCGACGTTGTCGTCATCGGTGATGTCGACAGGAAATTCGACGAACGTCGTCCAGGGGACCTCCGTCGTAAAGGCGTGTACGGGCTGGCTCGGGACGTTGGCCACGTAGAGCACCTTGACTACGGCTACGCCGCGGACCAGAACCTTGTCGGCCCCGGGCAGGATCTCGGTCTCCTCGACGCGGTTCTCCACCACGATACACTCGAGGGCCTTCTCGGCGTCGGGTTTCTGGTCGGGGATGTCGGCCTCGTCGCGCACGACGACCTGCGTTGCTCTCCGGCCGAGCACGACATCGCTGCGGATCCTGCGCGGCTCGACACCCGGAATGGGCTGCCGGAGGGCCGTAACGACGGTGATCTCGCGGGTGCGGGTGACCTCGGCCCTGAGCTGAATGACAGCGTTGATACTGATGCTGCACTCGCCCTTGGCGCGGGCGCTGACGTCTTCGATCGTGACCACCGTTTCGACCACGTCGTCCGGGGCCACCGGCCGGTTGAGTTCCACGAACTGGGTGAAGGGTATGTCGACATGGACGTGGTGTACGGGCTGGTCGCCCTGCCAGGTCTTGGCGACGTACACGATCTGCAGCTTCAGGACGCCTTCGACGACAACCTTGCGGTCGTTGATGATCTCGGTGCTGCGGATAACGACATCGGCAATGACACTAAGAACTTTTTCCGGACACGGCTTCTTCCCCTGCGTAATCTCGCGGACGTCCACCTGGTCGCTGATGATGACCTGCCGTTCGCCAAAAGCGATAACCTCTTCCAGCTCGATGGTCCCCAGGGTGGCGCCGGGGGCGTTGACCAGGATCCTCGTGGGCTCGGTCTTGGTAACCTTGACAAACTTTTTAATGATGACGGTCACCAAAATCTCCCGCTTGCCCGGCACGCAGCAGGCGTCCCCGTGGTGGCGCGTGGCGTTCATCTTCAGCCCGGCCTTGCAGGTCTCGACCATCAGCTGGACGAAGACGTCGGCGTCGTCGCCCACCTGCAGCCCCGGGACCTCAACGGACTGGGTGAAGGTAACCTCCTGTTCGACGTGGTGCACGGGCTGGTCGCCCTTCGGCACGTCGGCGACGTAGGTCACTTGCACGTCGGCCACACCCTGGATGATTACCTTGTTCTTAATCTTCTCTATTTTCGTGACGCGTGCCGTAGCGGTACAATCGATGACTTGTTCGACCGGGGGCTTTTCCGGGGGCACCGTAATGGTGGCCCGCACAGCAACCTGCGTGCGCTCCTCGCCGAGTACCCGGCGAACGAGAAACTCACGGCATTGTATGGGCGCGGGTGCTACTTGCGACAAACACAATTCCTCCTTTCGGCATTCTGGTATAATATATGCCGCTCAGGAGGAATTGTGAGAAATGTGATAACTAACCTATAAACATTTGCACGAACATTTTACCATAGGGACCACCATTTACCACCCCGATGCCCACCTTGGTGTAATTGGGGCTTAGGATGTTGGCCCGGTGGCCCGGCGAGTTCATCAGGTTAGTGTGGGCCGAGTCCACGGTAGGGGCTCCGGCCAGGTTTTCGCCGGCCGCCCTGTAGGTCACCCCGTACTTCCGCATCATATCGAAGGGAGAGCCGTAGGTCGGGCTCTCGTGGGCGAAGTAGCGGTTGTCGATCATGTCCCGGGCCTTCATCCGGGCCAGCTTGACGAGCTGGGGATCCATCGCCAGAGGCTTTAAGCCGTTGGCCGCCCGCTCTTTGTTCACCAGCTCCAGCATTTTGAGTTCATCGGCGCTGTAAGTCACCCCTCCCGAGGGCGGAGCAGGGTTGGGCTGGGCGGGAGGCGCGCTGGGCGGGGGGACCGGCTTCGACGCCGGATCAGGCGGATTAACGGACGGGGGCGGTGTCGGCCCGGGCTGCGGCGCCGGCTGCGGAACAGGCTTGGACGGGGACAGCGGAATACTGATCCGGTAGCGGATAACCTTGTAAAACGTACCGGGCGTAAGCGTACCATTGTCAGAGCTCTTACCGCATTCGAACGTCCCCCCCCGGCTTGCCAATGCGGTCGATGTACCGTTAACAAAACGGGAACCGGCGGAATTGTTCGGCATACCGCCGGTGCAGCCGTTGCCGGGCGCCTGCTTTTCAGTCAGTTTGACAACGGTGCCGGAACTGGTTGAATTACAGCCGGAATAACCTTTCTCCTCCGGCGTGCCGGTGTTTTTAGCGGCGGCGACGGAAAATCCGGCGTCACCCACGGCATTACCGGGACAGTTATAGCCGGTACCCTGTTTTTCCGCCAGTTTAAAGGAACCGTAATTGGATGAATAGTAGACGCAACGCCCTTTCTCCGCCGCCGCGCCGGTGCTTTTGACGGCAACGGCGGAAAAGCCGGCATTCTGGAAGCCGGCCTTGATGCAGTCAACGATTTTGACTCCGTCAAAACACGGCTCCTGGGCGAAGGCTAAAAGCGGCAACGACAGCAAGGAAAACACCAGACAGACCGCGAATACGACAGACAACCTCTTCTTCCAAAACTGCATTAAACCCCTCCTTTTTCCTATTTTGGAACTCGTCCACCTATAGAATAAGATGAATGTACAAATCGGACAACTTTGGTAAATCAGGCTGAGCCCTGCTGAAATAGGATAATAAAGGAGGGTTGGGAGAGTTATGGCGGATAATGACGTATTTTGCATAGATGCTAAGATTAACCAAATTGGAGCGTTTCTGCTTCCAGCCCCATCTTTTCGAGCAACTGCTTGGCTTCCTGCTCAGCGGGACCGCTGACCACCAGTTTTATAAGTCCGGCTTCCACCAGCTTTTTGAACTTTTTCAGGAGAAGAGAAGGTTCGGACAGTGTATCGTCGGGACAGACTTCGGCGATACCGGCCGCAAAGCCGTTGTTGTACCCAAGGGTGCTCCCCTCGCTGAAACCCTTTTCGTACCCGGCCTCGAATCCTTCGGCAAAGCCCTGGTTGTAGCCCAACTCCCGCTCGTGCTTGGTCATAGTCACTTCTCCCCGCCAAGCTATCCCTTAAAAAGAGGTCCGAAACCAGAAGTCAGAGGTCTGACCTGGAAGCGATGCCCTGCGATCGCAAGTCAGCCATGCCCGTTTTTGACATGATATTAAGCAATCCCGTCAATTGCCCCTGAAATAAACCATATTCTGGCGGACCGTTAACGTTCGAAGGTTTATTGACATAAGTACCCGCACCTGTCGTGCGCCGACTTCGTCATCCTGGCACGCAAGTCAGCCCCGGTACAAGACGGTGATCAGGGTGAAGCCCCTGTTGGCAACGGCTGAGCCCATAAGCTGCACCCGGCCGCGGCCAAGGGACACGAAATCCTCGGGCCCTTCATAATCCCAAACGTGCTCGGGGTCGGAAGAGCCCCACTTCCAGGGCGTGGTGATTAACAGCAGACCCGCGGGCTTGAGCAGGTCAATCACGCGGCTGAGAAACGGCGCCGGCTCCGCGACGTGCTCCATGACCTCGCTGACCACGGCGATGTCGAACTTACCGTGGGGTAGATTGAACGAATCCCCGCTGGCCAGGTGCAGCGAGGCCCCCGGGCAGTTTTGCCCGGCCGTCAGCAGGCCCTCGGCGGAGATGTCCGTGCCGAAGAGTTGGTACTCCGGCCGGTGGCGGCTGAGAAATTTCAGGAATTCCCCGGCACCGCACCCGACGTCGACGAGGGTGTGGGAGCCCTGCGGCAGGTATAGCAGCATGGGACGCCACAGGTCCTCGTACAGCCGACGGCGCCCCGCCGCCCGCTCCCGGGCGTAAACCCGGTCCCAGTAAGCAGGGGTATTGATATTCTCCTGTCGGTTGCGCTTCAATGCCGTCACCTCAAGCCGGTCCCTTGACCATTCTTACGGGATCGGATTCGTTATCAAGCCATTTTTTCAGGCGCGGCTTTTGGTCCAAGATCGACCGGTATTGCCCCAAGTCGCCGTAACGCCCGTGGGGGTCCGATTCCATGTAACGCCGGTATTTGTTCAGGCGGTCCTCCCGGCTCGCCCATCCCAAGTGCTTGACGCGCAGATCCGACGACGCCGTGGGCAACAAGACGATGTTCTTGGGAAACCTCCCGCAATGCAGGGGGGTTTCCTGCCACTGGTACGGGAAATGGGGCTGGTATCTGACTAGAAACGGACTGTAACGCAGGTGCGCCTTCCAGAATTCGTCCTCGCGGTAATGCTCCATGTCCCAGAAATCGAACAGCCGAAAGGCATAGACGTCGATGTTCGGCCGGCTGATCAAGGTCCTCAGCTCGGACACCGCCCTGTCTTCGAACATTTCGTCGGCATCCAGGATAAGGATCCAGTCGGGCTGCGTCTGCACGGCCAGGTCCCAGAGTTGCTTGCGGATGTTGATCTCGTTGGCGAACCCCGGCGACTGGTTGACGTGAATGAAGACGGGGATGTCTTGCAAGACGTCGCGGCAGATCTCCACGGTGGCGTCGGTGCTGGCGTCGTCGAGGATCACGGCTTCGTCCACGTATTGGGCGGCGTGCCGTAGAACGGCGGGCAGATACCGGCCGGCCTCGTTGCGCACGAGCATAGCCAGAGTCAGTTTTTGCGGGCCGGGCCTGACTACCCGGGTATAATCTTTATAACTGGAGGTTATCACCGCGGGCGCCCGGCACGGTCCGGCATGCTCTTGTGCCTCGCAGCCGTCGATCTTCCACCAGTCCAGCTTGACCATGCGCACCCGCAGCCGCACGGCTTTCTCCGTCCGCTGCCCCTCCTCCGAACCCCTCAGGTTCAAAACCACGGCCAGGTCGCACCGGCTGAGGCCGTCGTCAAACGAGGGGTCAGCAACATCCGCCGTCTCGGCCCGCAGGATCGTCTTGCGTCTCGCGATCTCGCGCCTGTTCTCCCGCAGCCCCTGCAACTCCCTCCAGCCCCGCGCCGTGAAGTGCTGACGGTAGGCCTCCTCGTCCGACCTTCGCCGGAAGTCTGCGCTCAAGAGGTTTTCCAGCGCGTTCTGGATGATCGTGCTGATCTCGTGGGTGTAGGCTTTGATGCTCATCTCGCGGAACGATTCGACGTACCGGGCCACCCCGTCGAGTTCGGCCCGCCGGTAGACGTGGTAGGCCGGCAAACAGGTGTCCACGAACAGCTCAAAGCCCAGGGCCACGGCGCGAATGCAGAGGTGGCGGTCCTCGCCCATGAACGAGACGTTGTAGATCTCGTCAAAAGAGACGCCTCTTTGCAGGGCCCTGAGGGAAAACAGGGTCAGCGCCCCCAGGCCCCCGACCCTGTACACGCCCGGCCGGCGCAGCATTTTTACAAACTCGCTGACCCTGCGCATTTTCTCTTCCTCGCTGATCTGCTCGTCTCTCCGCCGCCAGTACGTGGTGTAGCTGTCGGCCAGCCACACCTGCGGCGCCTCCTCGGTGTCCGGCCTGAACCTCGTCCAGAAGATTTCCGAGATGATGTCCTTGCCCCTGGCGATCAGGCACAAAAGCGTCTCGGGATGCAGCACCAGGTCCGAGTCAAGGAGCAGGAGGTAGTCGTAATGCCCTTTCTTGCAGTGCTCCATGATCTTGTTCTTGTTGCGCGTCACCCTCTGGACCAGCTCTTCAGTCCAGTGGTGGTGCACCTCGTCCTTAACGAAAGGGGTCCGCGGCATCTCGTTGCGCGCGATGAACACCTTGGCGCGCAGAGGGCGGAAACCGTACAACAGCTTTGAAGAGGCCGGATCGTCGTTGTCGTCGACGAACATGTAGTCGACAGCCAAGCCGGCGGTGTTCAAGTCGCGGATGGAATCCAGGAAGCATTCGAGTATCTCGGGTTCCTGGCGGACACTGCTCCCGATCAAGACTTTCTTCACCATGCTTCAGCTCCCCAGTACGTCTTGTTATCTTCTGACGGTACCGCTGACGTCCAGTTTTCCGGTGCAAAGCGTCATTCCCGATGCCCGGCGCTCAGTGCTCAGCGCCGGTGCTCATTAACAGGCTTCTGAGCGGCGACTGTTCGGGAAGAGACCTGACGGCCTGCCACCAATAGCTCGTCAAGAGCCCGTCGATCGCCCGCGTCACGCTTGCAAAGTCTCTCGGCGGGCGCTGGCGCGCCGCCAGGTCGCCGGCCATCTTCAGGTAGGCCAGACTTTCCTCGAACTTGCCCGTGGCGGCCAGGTACGCAGAAGCCACGCTGAGGCTTTGCGGGCTGAGGAGGTCGTGCTTTTCCAGAAACCTGGGCAGGGGGACGCTGAGCCGGTCCTTGATGAAGACCAGGCTTTTGATGGCGCGCTCGAAGGCTTCGGGGGTGCGGGCGGCCTCGACGAAAATCTCGAGCGCCCGCGAGACGCTCCCTTTTTGGGCCAAAACCATGCCCAAAAGACACGCGGCTTTAAAGCTCCCCGCCCCGGGGCTGATGACGTACTTTTGCCAGGAAGCGTCGCCCATTTCCAGGCAGCGGTTCAGGAGAGACTCCGCTTCTTCGGTCCGTTTAAGCAAGAAGAGGACGTTGGCGAGCACGTAAAAGAGATCGGTGTAATCCGGGAAAAGCCCCGTGCCCTGTTCCAGGACCGGCAGCGCCTGCCGGTACAGCTTCTCCTCCAGTAAGGACCTGCCGTAATAGAAGAAAAACTCGGGAACGCCGCTCCTTTCCTCGTCGTCGAAGCTGTTCGCAAAGCACTCGGCGGCCGCGGCAAACTCCCGCCCGTAATAATGCTCGACGCCCAGGGCGTAGTTTTGCCTCCGGGGCTCGCCGGCCAAACTTCGGGCAATAGCCTCCCTTTTCCACGCTCTTTTCCGGGCAAGGCAGGCGCTGTCGGCCAGGAAGTGGTAATGGTTGACCGTCACGTCCACGGTGGCGACGCGGCCGCCGGAGGCCAGGACCGCCGAAGCGACATCCTCCGCCGCCGCCCCCTCGTACCGGCCGACGCCCCTGCGGAACAAGCGGCAGGAGCTCTTAAGATGACAGTTGCCCAAGGACAGGCTCTTGTCCAGGTAGGTGCACACCTTGAAGGCGTACGCGTCGTGGTAGCCGTTCCTGACCAGGTTGACGATCATCTCCCTGCTCCGGTCGGGTAGCGCCTCGTCGGCGTCGAGGACGAGCACCCATTCGCCCGCGGCCCGGTTCAGCGCGAAATTGCGGGCCCCGGCGTAGTCGCCGGTCCACTGAAAGCCGTACACGCGGGCGCCCATCTGGTAGGCCGCGTCCGGGGTGTCGTCCCGCGAGCCGGTGTCCACGTAGATGACCTCTGTGGCGATCTCGTTCACGCTCTGGACGCAAGACCTGATCGATGCCGCTTCGTCCCTGCCGACGACGCAGACGCTGATCGCGGGACAGTCGCCCTTTTTAACGGCCAGCTTCTCCAGGTTGCCCAGCAGCTCCCGGGTCCCCGCCTGGTAAACGGCGGCCTCGGTGGGATACCAGGTGGGAGGAACGGGCATGGCTAGGTAGCGCCGCAGGTGTTCCCGCGCCTCCGTAAAGCGCCCGCACTTGACGTGACAAAAGCCGTCCAGGTACACCAGGTCGCTGAACTGGGGATAAACGCCCTGATAGTGGCGCAGATGATCGAGGGCCGCCCGGTACTTTTCCATGTCCATCAGGGTGGTTATCGTCCTTTTGACCAGGACGGGAGCAAAGGCCTGGTTGTGCTTGGTGCGCTTGAGCGCTTCCAGGTAGAACTCCAGGGCCTCCCTTTTATCCCCAAGGCGCAGGTACTCCGTGCCCAGGTTATAGAAAAAGAACCCGTCTCTTTGTTCCTCCGGGTAAGTGCCGAGGATGGCCAGGTTTCTCTGAATCTTGGCCTGGATGTTCGCGGCGCCGGCGTTGTAACCGTGGTGCAGGATGGCGATCTGCGTGTGCCCGATGCAGTTCTGCCCGCCGGCGTCAATGATGGCGCCAGCGATCTGCTCGTGGATTTTGCCGGTGAACCTGAACTCCTTGCGGTTTCTGAACAGGCGGATGCTGGGAAAGGTTAGCTCGACGCCCGCACCGGTCACGTTGGAGACCAGGACGAAGTAGGCCTGGTAGCGGCTGTCCCGGATCACCTTTCTCAGTTCGGAGCCGCTCTTCCGCACGAGTTCCTCGTCGCAATCCAGGTAAAAGATCCAGTCCCCGGTCGCGTGCTCCAGCGAGGCGTTGCGCGCGGCGCTGAAGTCGTTGCGCCACTGCTCCCTGACGACCTTGGCCCCCAGCGACCGCGCAACTTCCGGGGTGTTGTCCGTCGACCCCGTATCGACGACGACGATCTCATCCACGAAATCCTTAACGCTGCGGATGGCGCGGCCGATGTTGTCGGCCTCGTTCCGGGCGATCATGCACAGGCTCAAGGTGTCAGTCGACATTGGCGAAAGCCTCCTTGCAGCGGTGCAACCTTTTTTTGAAGGCCGCCAGCTTGAACAGCGACCGGCGCAGTTCCGCGTTGCTCTCCTCAAGGCCGATCCCCTTGAGGACCAACGACAGGCACTCGTCCGTCAACTGTTCCAGCGCGCCGGTCAGATATAACTCGTTTTTTTCCGCGACCTCCCGGGCGGCCGCGGCAAAATACTTGAAGGCCTTCTCGTGCCAATTGAGGCCGGCGCAGGCCGCGCCCAGCAGGTAATAAGCCTCCGCACGCGCGCGGCACCTGTAGAGCGCCCGTTCCAGAAGTTTTTGAGCCTCGCGGTGGCGGCCCCCGGCCAGCGCGTGCTTGCCGAGAGCAAAGTAAGCTTCGCCGGGGCCTTCCCCGCCGGAGACGGCCCGCCCGACGGCCAGGGCGAGGTCTTTATCGCCCAGCATAAAAGCCTCCAGGGCGATGTCCAGGGCCGCCCGGTGCGCCTCATCCCGCTCGCCCAGCTTCGCCGGGGCCCCGCCGCGCTCCCCGGTGACCAGGGCATCGACGGCCCGACACGCGGCCGTCACCGGAGCGTCCGGGAGACCGCAGGCGGCGATCACCCGGGCCGCGCTTTTCCTGGGGTCGTCGAGCCACCTGGCGAGGCACTGCTCCGGCAGGGCCTTCGCCGCCGCCGGCGAGCCGGGGGGAATGCGGTTCAGCATCTCGGCGGCCTCGGCGTAACGTCCTAGCCTTATCAGGCATTTTCCCTGAAGGAGGAGCGTCCCGGGGTCCGGGACCGGTTGCGCCTCCAGTTCGGCCAGACAAGACGCGAATTCCCCGACGTCGAACAACAGCCGGACGACGGCGCGGCTGTCGAGCCCGGCTTTCTTTAAGAAGGCCGCCGTCTCCGCCCCCGTTTGCTTCTGTTCCTTGAGCAAGGCGCACAGCCTGGCGAACACCCGGTAAGACCGGTCCTCCTTGGCCGCCTTGAGAATGAACTCGACGGCCGCGTCGATATCCCCCCGGCGCGCGCACACCTCGGCCAGGTTTGCAAAAGCCAGGCGCCCGGTTACGCCTTCCGTCGTGATGTACTCCGGCGGCACCTGCGTGAAATGGGTGCACTTCAGGAAGCAGGCCTTCGCCTCGGGCAGCATCCCGAGATCCCAGAAGATCTGTCCCTTGAGGAAATACAAATCGGGATAATCCGGGAAAAAGGCCAGCGCCCTGTCGGCAATCTCCAGCGCTTTGGCCTGTTCGCCCATATCGGAAAGACAGAGGGCGTAGTTCCGGAAGAGCACCGGGGCAAACACCGCCCCCGGGTCGGCGTGCCGGATGGCCGTTTCGTAGTGCCGGCGCGAATCTTCGAGATTTCCCGCCGCATAGTAGCTGACGCCCAGGTTGTAATTGTAGAAGGGATCGTCAGGGCTTTCGGCCAGGGCCTTCTTCAGCAGGGCGATGTTGCGTAGCGTTTTGGCCCGGCGTTCCTTCCGGTCGCGCATGTACCCGTAGTGAATGATGGTCAGGCCCGAATGCCTGATCAACGCCTCGGCCCTGCCGCCGAGATCGCCGAACCTGACCTGCTCGTGGACGACGCCTTGAAAGCGGTAAGCCTCCCTGTTCCTGAACATCCGCAGGTTGAGGTGCCTGGTCCCGGGGCTGCTCTCCGCAGCGGTCGCCGGGCTGGCGATGGTGAAGGTCCATCCCTCCACCCCATCCGGCGCGCTGGCCAGCCTTTTCAGGTTTTGGGCTGTTTCAAGGGGCACCTCCTCGTCGGCGTCCAGGACGAAGACCCAGTCCTTGGTGGCGTGCTTGAGGCTCTCGTTCCTGGCCCGGGCAAAGTCGTCCGGCCAAGGGAAGGAAAAAACCCGGGCTCCGTAGCTTGTGGCAATATCCGGTGTCCTGTCCGTGGACCCGGTGTCGACGACGACGATTTCGTCGACCCAGCGGCGCACGCTTTCCAGGCACCGGCCCAGGTTTTTTTCCTCGTCTTTGACGATCATACAGAGACTGATGGTTCCTGTTTCCATAATCACCTGACTGCCTTCGCCAAAATTGCCATTGATTTTCCAACTTATGAAATAAAAGCGGGAATGGTTACACCGCTAGGGATTCCGGGGCTGACACAACCATATATTGGCAGGAGGTCCCTGGTAGCACTGTGCCAGGGTGCCCATATATTGTAAGAAAAGGAAGGAGGGTATCTCATGGCCATCAGGAGAATTTGCGTAGATGAAGTCACCACTCTGTCTACGACTTTCTCGGAAACCATTACCTGCGCAAACCCGGCGTTTACGCCCGTGGGACCGGGCAAGGTTTGCAATGCCGTGCTGTATAATGTCGGGGTCAACCTGGATTCGACGCCGATGACGCTGTCGTTCTCCTTCGACGCCCAGTTTGAGTACGAGTACGAGCACGAAGGCAGCATCTTCAGGGACTACTGCAACTCGGTGGGCAACAGCGGCTTTATCGCCCTGCCCGGCGGCACCACCCTGTGTCCCGGCGCAACGGCGCCCGAAGTAAAGTCTTCGGTCTCGTGCGACCCGGAAAACATCACCACGACCCCGACCCTGGTATCCGGCGTTGTCAACATGGCCTTCACCATCACCAACCTCTGCACGTCAGCCATTATATGCGTGAACGACAGCCCCTGCCCGTAGCCCGGAGTGATACGGAACAAAAGCCCTCATCCTTTGAGATGGGGCTTTTTTCTTTAGCAAGGCGCTTGACGCCGCAACGGCCGGAAACTCACGCGTTCGCGGCTTGACGCATATCCTGTAATCAACAGCCGCAAAGCCTATTGCTGTTTTTGAAAGGAGTCTGAAGTGATGGCCCCCGTGTTTAAACCGCGCAAACCCGCAGCCGCCCGGGGCACCCCCCCGGGAATGCCGAGCCCAGCCACGCCAACAAAAACAGAGCTGAAACAGGCCGGGGATCGGGGCCTTGAAGATTCATCCGGGACCGGATTGCCGGGTACGCCCCAACAGCCGGTACAGGTATTGGATAGCTCACCGGAGCCAATGCCCGACTACGCGAAACCCGAAGCGGATCATGCCGAACCTCTGCCTTCAGAGGCGACAGAGCAGGCGGAGGCCCAGATCGACCTTGAAGACGAGGCCGGCGCTTGTGCTGCAGAGTTACCCGACCCGACCGCCGAAGGTTGCGAGTGTACCCAAGCCGGAGAAGCTTGCGCTTTTGAGACCGTTACGGAAATGCCTGAAATTATAGAGATTAAATGTGGCGAATTGCCCGGCCAGCGCGCAAAAGAGCGTTGCTCCTGCCAGTTCCCGATCAGGCTCGGGAAAAACTACGGCGCCGTCCAAACGATCGAGATCGCGGCCACGCCGGTTTCAGTCCCTGCAGGCATGGGCCGTACCCAACAGCCGATCCATATGCGGACCGCACAGCAGGCCGTCGGCCGGGAGAGCCCGCTCCGGCAAAAAGAAGAGGCCTCGGTTTATGTCGTCTCCGATCCGGAGGCCGTAAAAAAGTACCGCAGCCTTTCAGGCCGCCGGCCGACGCCGTATGCGCGGTCCCGTACCTGGAACGTTAAACAGGAGATGAAAACCAAGGAACAGGACGCGCTCCTCGACGAGATGGCGGCCCGCATGCAAACCCTGGAGGAGAGGCTGCAACGACTGGAGAGCCTTCTCAAGCCGGTGGACCCGCTCCCGGGCCGGCCTGCCGATCACGAACCGGAAAAGGAACAAAAAACCCAGGGTCTGCCGATTTCCGAGGAACCGGCAGATCATAGGGCTGCTCACCCAGCTCCCAGGCCCATCCTTCTGGTTAGGGAATGGAAGTGACATACTGTAGAAAAGTCGAAATAAAACCCCAGGTCGGTTGAAAACCTGGGGTTTTTCCATAATTGACGGATCCGGCTTGCTCTTGCATATCGCTGGGCGGCACTGCCGCTTTACGGGCACGGGCTGGGCGGGCAGGGACCGATGAGCTGGTTGCCTCCGAAGACCGTGCAGACGGTGATGTTTTCGGGGTAAGGCCGGATGGCGGAAACCAGCAGGTTCTCAAACTTCCACAGCTTGTCGATAACCTTGAGACCGACTTCCACCCGCGGGCAGGTGGGGTCGGGAATGACCTCGCAGCTTTCGATGATGATCGTCTTGCAGGAACCGTCGATCAGCGTCAGTTCTTCCTGGATCGACGGGGTGCTGCCCGAGTTTCTCAACTGGCCATCCGGGAAGGTGAAGAACTGCGTGCATTCAAAGGTGACGGTGGTATTGATGAGAAAGATCATCGGCGGCGTGGTCGTCGTGGACTCCAGCAGGACCTGCAGGCCGACCTCGTTTTCCACTCCGGAGCAGTCGGGCAGGAGGTTTTCCTCGGCGCAGGTCACGGTAACGTCCAGGCACGTGAAGGCGGCAGCGTTGGTGACGATCCGCCGCCCGCGGCAGTTGGCGGCAAGGGCGTCAACACCCGGCAACTGCAGTGAGACCGTCTCCTCGTGGACGCAGATCAGCCTGACGTCCTCGACGCAGATGTCGTGACACTCGCAGACGGCGGTGTCCTCCTGGTAGCCGAACGCCGCCCGCAAATCGGGATCGGTGAAGACGGCGCAACAGAGCGAACAGGAATCGGTCGGGTCAGTACATGTGGGAGGCACCTGTTGCGCGTATACGTCCCTGGCGCCCATTCCTGTGTACTTGGGACAACCCATATAGTTACTCTCCTTTCTCTCAGTGATGATCAGGGTCAGAAGCAGGGTTGATTGGCTAATCCTCTCTGACATCCCAGCTTCTGGTACAGCGTATTCGTAACCATCGCAACTTGTTACCTGGTTTCGATCTGTGTTTACAAAAAATTTGGGCTGCTTCCCGTATTAAAACCCACGCCCGTAGTTTCAGCTCCGGACCTAACTTATCCTCACACGTACCGGATTCTTTCCGGAGCCGCACTAGCTCTGTCCTTGAAACCAGACAGTTATAACCGTACTGCTTCCAAGAATGTAGTTCTGATACTTTACACGGACGAACCGCAGAAAATACTGGGGAACGAGAAGACGGCTTTCGCCGCCACCAATGACGTACGAGAGTTCTTCAAAAGAATCCCATACGATATTATCGGGGCTTAATTGCGGCTGTACTACGACTGGGTTGGAGCCATGGTTTAAGACGAGCAGCGAAAAGGTCTTGATTTGGGCAATGTCCACCGGATTGCTGTAATTCTCAATGTCCGAAGTCACCAGGTCCCGTTCCACGTTGCTTGTAAAGCAGGGAACCGTGCACGGCACAATCGGATAGTAGGTGCCCCGGCAACTTACCTGAAGGGGCTGTACGATGATATTCGATTGTGCCCGGGCATCCCCTGAAAAAGACCGGACATGGATACCCTCGACGCTGACCCGCCTGGCCCCCAGACGCCTCTTCATAGTACTAACCTCCCACCAGCGGATACTTGAACAGGCCCGGACTTGGGCAAACGGATGCGGGAGACCGTGGATCCCCGGTCTCCCGCTTCGCCTTAGGTTTGAGCCTGGAAGAAGATGTTCAGGGTTACCGCACTGTTGGAGTTGACAGCCGCATAGTAAACCCGGGCGTACTTGAGGAAGATGGACGCTACCACCGCATCAACCGCCCCCTGATTCAGGGTGACGGGACCGGCGTGATCGATCCAGTTGGTCGCATCGGGGCTTATCTGCAGTTTAACCGTCGCCTGGGCATTGGCGGCCAACGAGTTATTTACTACGCCGAAAGTGTAAGTCTTCCATTCCATAATATTGTAGGCCGTATCCGGAGCACCGGCGGTACTTGAGAAATTGGCCACCGTGGACTGGACTTCTGTAGTCGCCAAGGTGGACTCCACAGCGAGGCCCGGACTGGTAATCAGCAGCCCGCTACTCGGCGGAGTGATCGACAGTCCGCCGCTGGGCGGGGTAATCGACAGCCCGCCGCTGGGCGGGGTGATCGACAGTCCGCCGCTGGGCGGGGTGATCGATAGTCCCTCAGCCGGGGCGGTAACGGTAAGACCATTGGTCGGAGGCGTAATGGACAGGCCCCCGGTCGGCGGGGTGATCGACAGCCCGCCACTGGGCGGGGTAATGGCCAGCCCCTCGGCCGGTGCCGTGACTACTGCCCGCCCCGAGGAATCGGTGTTGAGAGCCACGTTCTGGCTCCCGAAGATTTTTACGCGTGCCTGGTCGGCATTGTCCTGAAAGATTTTGAAGTTGGGCACCGTGTTTCCCCCTTTTGTTGGTTTTATGACCAATAATTACCTGGTCGCCTTATCATATGTTATCGCAAGGTGGAACGACACTGATTCTTTTACATATATTGTCATAAGAATCTTCCGGGGGGATGCCTAGCCCATGCAAAACAGGATCAGCCTGTGTATGATTGTCAAAAACGAAGAGCAAAACATCCGACGGTGCCTCGGGAGTGTCGGTGACGCCGTGGATGAAATTGTCGTCGTGGACACCGGATCAACCGACAGCACCGTGGACATAGCCAGGGAATACGGCGCCCTTGTATATCACTTTACGTGGAACGGGAATTTCAGTGACGCCCGCAATGCTTCACTGGAACACGCCACCGGAGACTGGATTCTCTTTCTGGACGCCGACGAGGAACTTGCCGGGGAAAGCCGGGATGTTCTGCGCAGGATCAC
Source organism: Desulfosceptrum tomskiensis (assembly GCF_049818055.1). Lineage (GTDB taxonomy): Bacteria > Bacillota > Desulfotomaculia > Desulfotomaculales > JASEER01 > JBFLVT01. Next base: position 2,155,068 of record NZ_CP187479.1, on the reverse strand, counting down.
CGCCAGCAATGATATCGAAGGGTATTTTGTACGGATCATCAACTACCTTGGTAAAGAAGGATGGATCGAATCCTGCCCGGACCTGGTATTTCGCCTGTTCCGGAACCGGTCCGATTACAGGTTCCGGGGAGCCATTCACGAGCAGATTGTAGACGTTATTCTTGAGAGAAACGGCAACGCCCGGTATCAGGTCGCCGAAGATCTGGTCATTATCCATTACGGGTATCTCCATCAGCAAATCGAAACCAAAGACAAAAAGAACCGGAACCTGAGCATCCTGCAGCAAGAGCTGGCCGCCGCCCCGGATAACCGCCTGCTGCGCTACCATTATGGGGTGGAGCTCTACCGAGCGGAGCGCTACGCGGAGGCTGCAGCGGAGCTGGTCAAGGCGGCCAACGGTATAGACCCCCAGACTATTTACTTGCCAAAGCTGCTCCGTTACATCGTTCTGTGCTACCAGGCTGCCGGAATGCCGCATAAATCACTCGAAGTCGTGGACCTTGGCCTGCGCCTGTTTCCCGATTACGCCGACCTATACTATTACGGTGGCCTGTGCGCCATGGAAATGAAGAAATACGCCCAGGCCTATGACTTTTTCCAAAAGGCCCTGGCAACCCCCGAACAACGGTCCTACTACGCCCCGTTCAGCGGACTCCGGGGTTTCCGCTGCTACTATCAGCTTGGGCGGGTGGCCGAAATCTTTGCCAATGCCGAAGAGGCCATGCGCTTTTACGTGTTGAGTCTGCGGGATAACCCCTCCTTTGTTCCGGCCCTGGAACGCATCACCGCCCTGCTGGAACCGCAGAAAGACCCGGTCTACGCGGAGAACTGCCTTAACCAGCTCTGCGAGTTTTGCACGCCGGAAGCCAACCTCCTGATGGGGAAAATCCTCTTCGGGCTGTCAGCCTACAAACTGGCCCTAAAATACCTGGAGCGCGGCATCGATGCGGGGGCCGCATCGCCTGAAACGGAGCTCTGGAAGGCAATCTGCCTCATTCAGGAAAAACGCCACCTTGAGGCGTTGCGTATACTAAACAATTTCGACCCCCAGCACCATCTGTATCCACTGGCAACGTTGAACAGGCTGCTTTGTTTCTGGTTGCGCGGAAATCGCCGGAAGTCAAGACAAATAGCGGATGAACTGTTTGCCATGGGGCTTTCCGCTGAAACGGGAGCAGTTGTCGAACTCTTAAGAGACTCCTCCGGTCGCCGCCGGACCAGGCCGGTATCGCTCGGCACCGAAGGGATGAACCTTTTGCTGGACATTGTGGCGCGCGCCCTCGACCTTGGAGAGGTGGGGCTTGCCACATCTCTTCTAGAAAGGCTCGATAAGGGGTCCTTAAACCAGAACGCCGGGGTGATAGGCGAACTCTTTTATCGTTATGACTACCTTGAAGAAGCCGAACGTTACCTTAGTCTTCGGCTGGACACTGAATCCGAAAACGTGTGCATATTGTCCACGCTGGCAGAAATAAAGCAAAGGCAAAATCTATACACCGATGCTGCGGATCTTTATCATAAGACGCTGGCGCTGGAACCAGGGGAGCCGCGACATTATGTTAAATTGATCAGGCTCTACGAAGAAATGCGCCGGCGAACTCTCGAAGAAGCAAGGACCCGGTACCCCGAGGTTCCCGTCTTCCGGACGCTTCTTGAGGAGGCACAACTAAAGACATGGATAGCACCATAGCCCTGGTAATGATTGTGCGTGATGAAGAGGCCCATCTCGAACGGTGTTTGAACAGTGTCAAGGATCAGGTTGACGAAATCGTCATTGTTGACACCGGCTCCAGGGACCGAACGTTAGAACTCGCCCGGCACTATACCCAGAAACTCTATACGTATCAGTGGACGGGAAATTTTAGTACCGCCCGGAACTATGCGATTGAAAGGGCCTCCAGCGAATGGATCCTGTCCCTTGATGCCGACGAGGAATTGGACGTTGCCGCCGGGGAGTTGCGCACTCTCGTTCAGAACAATAACGGGTGCGAAGCCTTCTTCCTTCCGCTGTTCAGCCAAGCCGACGAGACAGGCTCCTGTTTCAGCCGGTCACTGGTACTAAGACTCTTCCGCAACCTACCCGATTACCGCTTCAGTGGCCGTATCCACGAACAAATAATGATTGAGCGCCCAGGGGTAGTAGGGATTACGGACGCCCCGGTTATCTGGCACCGGCCGGTAGCAGCAAAAGAGCGCAACCAAAAGCGCGCCCGCAACCTCAACCTGCTGCTCCAGGCCGTGGAAGCCGACCCGGCCAATTCCTTCCTGCAGTACTACCTCGGGCTGGAGTGGCTCGGCTTGCAGAAACCCGCGCAGGCCCTTGAATGCTTCCAGCGAACTTGCCGTGAGCTGGACGACAGCAACGTACTGTTCAGGGCACCTGCAGTCTTGTACCGGGTTCACTGCCTTAAGGTCCTGGGGCAGCTCGACGAGGCTCTCTGCATTTGCCTCGAGGAGTCTTCCCGTTACCCCTCGTACAGCGATCTTTTCTTTGAAGGCGGTGTCCTGCTTGAACTGAAAGGCGAGTACGCGGTGGCTATCAGGTGGTTTAAGGAAGCCCTGAATTGTGGCACACCCCCTCCCCTGTTCACCCATACCGTAGGAACGGAGGGTTTCTTAGCGCTATACCATCTTGGCTACTGTTCCGAGCAGCTTGGACAATTAGAAGAGGCATGTGATTATTATAAGCAAGCCCTGGCTGCAAACCCGGACTATATCTACCCCCTTTACAGCCTTTTTCTTCTCGAACGTTACAGGAGCGCGCCGCCGGATGTGTTTCAACACTTCAGAAAGACCGGGTATCTCCGGACGTTTCAGCAAGCGGCTGCACTCGCCGAGCTGTTCTTTGCGTCGGGCCGCCCGGACATAGCCCTGCTGTGCCTCAAAGAATGCCCATCGTCCTGGGACTGCCGCTGCCTACCGCAAATTATTCGCTTCTCGACCTACGGCGGGGAACCCGAACACGCTCTCTCCCTGGTGAATGAATTCGAGGCCACTTGCAGGATATTTGACGTCTCCGTTGCCGTTCATCGAATTGTCGCCCTGTTGCTTCTGAACGACTCCCCGACCGCCCGGGAACAGGCGCTAAGACTGTGGCGCAAGCCGGAGCAGCGCAGCGAGGCCTGGGCGCTCTTGAACCTGGTCTCCCTCTGCAGCGGGCATACCTGGTGCGGGCGTCCGGAGAAACCCCGTGAACGGGCAGTGATCAAGCTTGTCCTGGACATCCTGGATGACTGTTTGCGTTCCAGCGCCGTGCCTATCGCACCGGGCGATCGCCGGGAGAAGGTCGATTACGCCCGCCTGGCAAAGGCGGCAATGAAGCTCTTGGCGGATCTTTCCGCTGAGGGCTGCACTGCGTTGACAGACTACCTGAAAAGCAAAGCCGAGGCTTTGAGGCAGACGCTTGACAAACAGCACAGGCTGGCCAGGAGGTTGTACAAGTGAGTTCGCCTTCACTGAGCCTCTGTATGATCGTAAAGAACGAGGAACACTCTATTGGCTCCTGCCTGACCAGTGTCCGCAGCCTGGTGAATGAAATGATCGTCGTCGACACGGGCTCAACCGACCGGACCAGGGAGCTGACGCTAGCGTTTGGCGCCAAAGTTTACGACTTTAAGTGGGAAAACGACTTCTCAGCCGCCCGGAACTACGCCCTTGACAGGGCCTCAGGCGACTGGATCATGGTTCTAGACGCCGACGAAGTGCTGCAGCCGGTCGACCCGGAAGTCCTAAAACCTCTTCTCGAAGCGCCCGGTGTGGAGGGGTATTATGTCTTTATCCAAAGCTATGTCGGCGACGGGGCCATGGTTGCCCCCGACCGGGTCGTGCGGCTGTTCAAAAACAAACCCTGGTACCGCTTTGCCGGAGCCATTCACGAACAGGTTGCCGGCAGCATCCGGGAGCACAACGGTGGCGGCGGGCTGGCTTTTTCCGACCTGGTCATTCACCACTTCGGGTACCTAGCACACCAAGTCGGTTTGAAGCAGAAACACCGCCGTAATATCTCGGTCATCGAGAAGGCGCTGGCGGCAAAGCCCAACGATCCTTTTCTCCTGTTCAGCTTGGGTACAGAATACCTCCAGCAGGGCGAAATCAGCAAGGGAGCGGAGCAATTGGAGAAGGCCTTAACCTTGATGCGCGGGACAGAGGGGTATTTCCACAATGTCTTGACCTCTCTGGGATTAGCTTTTCTTCAGTTAGGTGAGATGGACCGCCTTAATGCGTTCTTGGACAAAGCCGGTCGGATGCTGCCTGATGACCCCGACCTGAATGCGATAAGAGGGATGGCGGCTCTCCGTGCCGGTGATGGAGCCCAAGCCGCACTCGCGTTGAACCTGGCTTTGCCCGGAGGCAAGGTCCTTCCAAGCCATAGCATTCACTCTCTCCTTGGAGACGCATGCCGGATGGCGAAACGGTACGAGACTGCCCGGGATCACTACCTGCAAGCCCTCCGCCTGGCGCCGCACGTCATTTATCCCCTTACGCAAATCCTTAAGATGATCGGACGGGAACAGGTTTCGCCGGAGTGGGTGAAACTCGCCCGCTTTATATCCCCGGGGCAAAAGGAAAGCTTGGTGAAAGGACTGCTTGATTGCGGGGAAAGGCACCTGGCCCTCGTAACGGCACTGCTCGCGGTAGTAGAATCCGCAGCCGCAGGTGATCCCCGACAGTTGGCCAAGACATGCGAAACATCCCGCCGCATCGCGGAGCAGTTGTATGACAGCGGCCCAACGGCCGGGCCCTGCCATAAGTACCAGCTGGTGGGCACCGCCATAATGCAAGTACACGCCGAGGCTGCTCAAGCCGGGCTCTCCTGCCCTCTGTTCAACCCCATCAAGGGACTTCTCGAACAGGCCTCGGCAATGCTGGAATTGCAAGCTAGGAGGTTAATGATGTGTTGAAGGTCCTGGTTGCCAGTCCGGTGCGCCAGAAACCGGCGGTATTAAAAGAATTCCTGTGGTCCCTGGAACAGCTCGAAACCACCGGAATGGATCTGGCCTTCGTGTTTGTTGATGATAACGACGAGGAAAGCGATCTGCTTAGGGATTTCGCGGCAGGCAGAACTAATGTTCGAATCTTCCGGGGCGGAACGTCCGAAGAATACCGGTGCGACGAGAACACCCACCACTGGCGGGACAGCCTCGTTTGGAAGGTGGCCGCCTACAAGGACAGGTTCATCGACATGGCGAAAGACGAAGGCTTTAACTGCCTGTTCCTCGTCGACTCCGACCTTGTGCTGCACCCTAAGACTTTGATCCACTTAGCCGGACTGGGTAAAGACATCGTTTCGGAAGTGTTCTGGACCAGGTGGCAGCCTGAACTGCCCCCCCTGCCCCAGGTCTGGGTAGCCCACGACTACCGGTTGTACGAGGCACAGAGAGACGAGGTATTAGATAACGACGAGATGGTGCGGAGAATAAGCGCCTTCCTGAAGATGCTGCAGCAACCGGGCACTTACAAGGTCGGCGGGCTCGGAGCCTGCACCCTTATCAGCCGCAAAGCGATCTTGATGGGGGTCTCTTTTAAAGAAATCTATAACCTGGACCTCACCGGGGAAGACCGCCATTTCTGCATCCGGGCCGCCGCGCTGGGCCTGGAACTGTACGCCGATACCTACTACCCGCCGTACCACATCTACCGGGAGTCCGAACTGGCCGGGCTTGAGGCTTATAAAAACCGCCACTTTTCAGCAGCGCCACAACCCGCATCGCAGGAGGCCCTACAGGTTAAAGTCCAGGCCGCCGGCCGCCGGGCCAAAAGGGGAAGCAGGATCACCCTCGCCATGCTGGTCAGAAACGAAGCCGGCCGGTACTTGGAAAGGGTTCTCAAACACGCCGCCCGGTACGTCGACAGCGCCGTCATCCTCGACGACGCCAGCGACGACAACACCGTTGAAGTATGCCGCACAGCCCTGGGCCACATTCTCCTGACCCTGGTCAGCAACGGCGAACCGTCTTTCAGCAACGAAATCGTCCTGCGCAAGCAGCTATGGAACCTGGCCGTCGGCACGGACCCGGACTGGATTCTCGTCCTTGACGCCGACGAGATCTTCGAAGACCGTGCCGTACAGGAACTCCGGGGACTTGCCGCAAACCCTGGCGTAGAGGTGTACTCTTTCCGCCTCTACGACATGTGGGACGAACAACGCTACCGCGAGGACGCGTACTGGACAGCGCACCGCTACCACCGGCCGTTTATGGTGCGGTACGTCCCCGGTTTTAACTACGAGTGGCAGGAAACGCCCCAGCACTGCGGCCGTTTCCCCAGGAATATAACGCAGCTTAAAGGCGCCGCTAGCGACCTGCGGGTGAAACACCTCGGCTGGATGAAACCGGCCGACCGCCTCGCCAAGTATTACCGCTACAAGCAGCTCGACCCCCAAGGACGGTACGGGATAATGGAGCAGTACCTCTCCATCCTCGACCCGAAGCCCAACCTGGTCGCCTGGACCGAGGATTAGAAGGCGGCGTCGTGATCCTACGAAAACCGGTTCGATGCCGTCATCCGGCCAGACAATGCCGGGTCCCGGGCGTCGTATTGCCCGGCAAACAGCGAGAGGCCTTTTGAGGCCGTAAATTCGAGGTGCAGATTATGTCCGATACGTTGACATCCCGTTTTTTTGTGCAATCCGACCCCGTAACGAGGAAGCTCGTCGTCGACATCCCCAGGGAATGGTGGAGCAGGTTTTACGAGTACGAGTGGGCCAGCCGGTTCTGCGAGAGCGGGGACGTAGCCCTGGACGCCGGCTGCGGCCTGGGGCACCCGTTCAAATTCCACCTCGCCGACGTCTGTCGGGAGGCGCACGCCTGCGACCTCGACCCGGCGATCCACATGCTGAACGACAAGGATCATCTCGCCCGAACCTTCCGCGATTTCGGCTGTCCCGACCCGGACGGCCTAACCCGGCGCTATCTAAACAAGGTCCGCTACGCCTGCTGTTCCATCACCGACCTGCCCTACGAAAACAAAAAGTTTGACAAGGTGTACTGCATTTCGGTGCTAGAACACCTCCCGGTCAGGGACATATCCCTTTCGCTGCGGGAGTTTCAAAGGACGCTGAAGGACGACGGGCTCATCGTCCTCACCCTGGACTACCCGACCGTCGATTTGCGGCTGCTGACGTCGGTGGCGGCGGAACTGGGTCTGGCCTTCGCGGGCGACGTGTCTCTCACGAAGCCGGCCGACGCCGTCTATTCGCGGCTGTACAACCTCTATTGCTTCCGGGCCGTCCTGCGCAAACAGCCTCAACGGCCAAAATTCGAAGAGCCCGAACCGCCGAAACATCAAGAACCCGAACGACCGAAACCGCTCACTATTTACTGCAGCTTCTAACGTCGTGACAGCAGTTACGCAGAGCAAAAAAACAGGGCTTCCTTGCGGGGAGGCCCTGTTGAACATCCTTTAGAATTAAGACAGCAAAGCGCCGAACGGTTTATAAATCACCACGCCCAACCCGTCGGTGATCACCAGGCTGTGCGGGCCGTCGTCCATTCCCTCGACGAAACAGGTCAGGATAAACATCTTCCTGGCGTTGTACGCCTTGCGAAAGCGGCGGAGCATCAGTTCGTCGAGGTTCGCCACCTCGGCCACCGGCTCGTCGCCGCTGAACACCTGCAAAGTGTAGCGCCCGTCATCCTGGGGGACAAAGTTGACGCGGACGGCCGTATGGTTGTCGTCGTGCACCCTCGCGGAGACTCGCGCGACGAGCCTCTTGGCTTCCGCCAGCGCCCGCTCCTTTTCCAGGTAACGGGCGCCGATCACGGGAACTTCATCGATCAGGGTCAGGGCAACATCTCCATTCACCAGGCACCCTCCTTTCTGTGGCATGATATGCCATAAAAAGAAGAAACGCCCCCAGTAAAACCCTAATGCATGCAATGTTTTCCAAAAGTATATTGCATGGGCATACAGTATTCAATACGCTGACTTCGGCGCCCCCATGCGGTACTTGCCCTGCGTGTCGAGGCCCCCTATGCCGGGATAGCCGGTGATTGTCGACTCGATCACGCTTTTCAGCGCCACGGCCTTGGACACGGGTGTATAGGCCACTTTTTCCACGATGAAGACCGGGTCGAAGGCGTGGATTAGGACGCGCTCCGGTGAACTGGCAAAATTCGCCCCGGCTTCGAGAATGGCTTCATAATAGGACTGGCAGGCACCCGCGAAAATGACCAGGTCGTCGCGGTTTTTTTCCCACTGCCGGGCGGCCCGGACCGCCTCGACAAAGTAAGCCGAGCTCCTGTAGTTCTTCATATCCCGGAAGTCGCTCGCCCCCTTGACCAGCGCATCGTGTCCCGTCAATACCAGCAAATCGGGCCGGTGTTTTTGCAGCAGGAGCACCACCTCTTTCGGCTGCCTCTCCTCCGGAATGTGGTAACCGTCGGCGGGCACGCCAAGCTGCTTATAGGTGGTTATGCACAAGTCGAGGTAATCGCCGTCCCCGTCGATATGCAAGACCCTTCCGGGTACGTCAAAAGTTTTTACGTCCGTACGATTCAGACTTCTAATATGCTCAGCCTCACGGCGCTCAAAACAGCGCTTCACAAGCTCGCCGCTCGACTTCATGACTTTACGCCAGTACTCGGCGACCTCCGCCGGGCTGATCTTCTCCAGGTCATCCACGGGCGCGTCGGACACCAGCCGGATGTCCAGCCCACGGAGGATGGCGTAAGGCACTTTATCCCGCTCAAACAGTTCGACAACCTTAAAGTAGATGTCCTTGTTGTAAGACTTCCGCCCAACGATGTCGCCTATTGCGATATCCACGCCGGCAAGCCCCCTTCTCGTTTTTTCCATAATATGCCGGACGCGGCATCAGGGTGACTTGCCCAAGCACAACCGGTAGCGTACTTCCTTATAATGGCATGCGGGTCTTTTCAAACAAGGAGGAATCGCATGCTCTGCGCGGTAATCCCTGTCAGGAACGAAAGAGACAGCATCGGTCACGTCATTGACACCGTTCTGGCCGCAGGAGTGGACCATGTAATCACAGTAATCAACGGTTGCACCGACGGCTCGGCGGCGATCGTTCTGGAACACAGCGGGGATAGCCGGGTGATACCGATACTTTTCAAGGAGCCGCTGGGGATCGACGTTCCCCGCGTTGTAGGGGCGTCACTGGCCAAAGAGCTTAACGCGGATGCTGTCCTGTTTGTGGACGGCGATATGCAGGGCGTCAGCACGCAAACGCTGCAAGAACTGTCTACGGCCATCCTGGACCGGGGCTGCGACTGCGCCCTGGCCGACTGCTACCCGCCGGACGGCACCAAGACCCCGTCTTCACCCCTCGCCCTGTACCTGATAAGGATCAGGACGCTGCTCAACGCAGCAGTGGGCCTCGACCACCTGGGGGCGGCGACGCCGACCCACGGGCCGCACGCCTTGAGCAAACGCTTCCTGGAAAGCGTTCCGCTTCGCGAACTGGCTATTCCTCCCGTGGCTATGGTCATGGGTACCCGGGCCGGGCTGAACTTCTGCGTCGCCGCCGCCGTCCCACACGAGGCCCTGGGGTCACCCGACAGGAGCGAGCGGCACGTCACCCGACTGGCCGAAACGATTATCGGCGACTACATTGAGGCTTTCTGCGTCCTGCAACAAAAGGAAAGATCCCGCAGCCTGCGCGGCCGGACCTATGAGGGGTACAACAGAGAGCGCCGGTTTGATATCTTGGAACACATCATTGCCTGATAAAGCTTAAGGCATTGACTACTAAACAAAGCACTAGGAGAGTGCCGCAAAAAGCCGATACACTGGTTTTGGTATAGGCATCTCTAGGGTACGGCTATGCTTCGGAAGTTAGCCTTAAGACCGCTCAGAAAGAGGTCCGAGGTAATTAGAAAGCGATCGCATCCGCGATCGCTTGAAATCCTGCCCTCTATTCCAAAATCCTACATTCTACCACCCTACATCCTAAGTCCTATGTCCTATGACTTACGTCTATTTCGTATGCCGGTCGGCCACCGAGGAGGCGCCGTAGGCGTCGGGCTTAATCTTGGCGTTAAACCCGCTGCCCGTAACCATGCCCACGACCTCGCGGATCAGGTCCTTGGTGTCCCCATGGCTGCCGACGTCGATGTGGATCTCCACCTGGTGTTCGTCCAGCCCGGCCTCGGCGCAGTGCTTGGCGATGATCCCGCCCAGTTCCAGGCTGAGCGCCGTTTCAAAAAAAATCTTCTGCCGGAGGCTCTTGATCTTCCTGTGCATGCGCTTGCGGTAGAAATAGCGGGCGCCCTTGCTCAAACGGTGGACGATGACGGCCGTGATGAAGCAGGTCTGCCCCTTCATCACCTGCGAATCCGAGCCGATGATAATCTTGTACTGCGAATTCGGCAGACCGGCGATATAGGAGCGGATTTCGTCCATCATCTCCTCAAAGGAAAGCCTTCCCTTGGTGGGACTGGTTAGGTACATGTTTAAAAGCACCTTCCCTCAAAAACGCTGAAAACTTTGTCGAAGGCCGTTTCTCCATCCTCCACGTTTGGGCCCTCTCTCTTATCACGCTCGCTTCACAAGATTCCCCAAGCCTTACACTACTATTATAGCAGTTCCTCGCCGTGCTGCAATTCAGCCCAGGCGTCCGCCAGCCTGGCAAACTCATCCAGGGTGAGTGTTTCGCCGCGGCGGGCGGGATCGATGCCTGCCGTTTCGGCCAGCGCCGCCCACTGCTGTTTCGCAAGACCGAGCCCGGCCGCCTCCAGCGCCTTGGGAAGCATCTTCCGCCTTTGGCTGAAAGCCGCCCTGACTAGGCGGAAGAAGGCAGCCGCGTCGGCCACCTCGACCGCCGGCCTATCTCTTAAGTTCAGGCGGACGACCGCGGAATGGACCTTCGGCGGGGGGAAGAAATTCCCCGGGGCAACGCGGCAGACCACCCGCGGCTCCGTATAGAACTGGGCCAGGACGCTCAGCGCGCCGTAATCCTTCGTCCCCGGGGCGGCGACCAGCCGCTCGGCGACCTCTTTCTGCATCATCAGGACCATCACTGCGGGGCGGGGCTCGTTTTCCAGGAACTTGGCGATCAGGGGACTGGTGATGTAGTAAGGCAGGTTGGCCACGACCTTGAAAGGGGGAGCCAGGTGCCGCTCGCGCAGCACGGCGGCGTAATCGAGCTGCAGGGCGTCGGCGTGCAGCAGTTCGACACCGGCCAGGCCCTGCAGGGTTTCCTCCAGGACGGGCAGCAGCGCGCGGTCCAGCTCCACGGCCAGGACCCGCGCCCCGGCCTCGGCCAGGGCCCGCGTCAGGACGCCCAGGCCCGGCCCGATCTCGACGACCACGTCCCCGGGAGCAATCCCCGCCGCGGCGACGATCTTCTCCGTTACCCCGCGGGCGAGCAGGAAGTTCTGCCCCAGCGCTTTCTTGGGGTGAAGGTTGTGCCTCGCCAGGATCGCCCTGGCCTTTGTAGCCGCCGTCTGCTCCCGCACCGCGATCTCCTTGCCATTATATCCTTGCCATTATATCTACAAGCAACGAAAGAGTGGGCTTGGTTTTTCCTAGTACAAGCCTAATTCTGCCTAAGAGCCCTGTCAATGATGATTCAATGCCTACTCCAAAACATAAACGTTAACGTCCCTGACGCCCCACTGCAGCGCCACCTCGCGCGTGGTGAAAAAGACATCGATCCGGTTGCCCTTGATGACGCCGCCCGTGTCCATGGCGCGCGCATACCCGTAACCCTCGACGTACAGCTCGGTGCCCAGGGGGATCACGGCCGGGTCGACGGCGACGATGCCGGGGGCGGGGTCGACCCCGGTGGCGCACTTGTAGCCTGTATACGTGTAGGCGGTGGCCCGCATGGTAATCACCGCCGAGTAACGCGGGACGCTGCCGCCGCGGGAGACGTCCTTCATTCCGACCATCACGACCTTGTCCCGCGGGTCTTTGACCCTAACGCGCTGGCCGGGCTCGCGTTCCACGGCCCGCCCGTCGTGGTAGGTAACCTTCCACTCCTGCAGATCGAGGCCCGGCTCCCCTTCCCGGACGACCTGCGAAAGCCCCACAAAAAGGTGGGGGCTGGTCACGCGGCGCACCCGAAAAGGTACGGGGACGCCGGTCCGCTCGGTGCGGACCTCGACGCGGGTGACCTTGATGACCGTGTCCTTTTGCAGCCTGCTCGCCGGCAAGGGATAAACGATGTCTTGAGCCCCCAGGCGGACCCCGCAAGCCTCGAGCGCCTGTCCCACGGTTTCGACACGGCTGACCGTCCTCACCTCGGTCCCGTCGACCAGGATCCTCACCTGTTTAGCGCGCAGGATCCTGATCTCCATTCCCTCGGCCAGGCGGGCCGCCGGGCCGGGAACAACGACGTCTCGCTCCCCGAGGGTAATGCCTTGCGCCGCGAGGAGCTGCCCCACCGAACGGCAGTAAGTCCTGACCATCCTGGTTTCCCCGCCGTCCGACACGGTCACCCGGACATCGGTCCACAGGACCGCGGCGACCCCCAGCAACAAAACAAACAGCCCCAATACCGCCAGAACCCGCGGCAGCCGGGAAGGGCCCACGGTTTCGGCGACGTAGGGGCGCGCTATGTATGGATAAAATTGGATTTCATTCCAAGTCATGCCTATCACCCGGTTACTATCTTCGCCGGGAGAAAAGGCGTTCCTTTACGGAATTATCGTCAGGCTCCGGCAGTGATCGCCACGGCTCACGCCTCAGAACTCAATGCCTGGCTGCGCAGCCACCCCATGGTCGTAGGGGTGCTTGACACATTTCATGTCGGTAACTAGGTCGGCCATGTCGCATATCGTTCGGGGAGCGTCCCTCCCGGTGAGCACCAGGTGCTGCTCCGACAATCTTTCCCGAATTAAACGCCGCAGGTCTTCCTCTGACAGCAGCCCCAGTTGCAGTGCGCAGAAGACCTCGTCGAGGATGACCACGTCCCATTCAGGGGACTTGACGGCCTTCTCGGCCTTCAGGAAGGCCTCGCGCGCCGCCTCGCGGTGGGGCGCCAGGGCGCCGGGGCTCTTGTCCCTGATCAGGCCCAGGCCCAGGGAGCGCAGCTCGAAGCCGTCAAGCTTCCGGCAGGCCGCGCTTTCCCCCGTCGGGAAGGCCCCCTTGATGAACTGCAGGCACAGCACCCTCATGCCGTGCCCCCAGGCCCGCAATCCCAGGCCGAGGGCGGCCGTGGTCTTGCCCTTGCCGTCCCCGGTGAAGACAAATACCAGCCCTTTACGCGTCACATTTCCCCCTCCTTGATGCCGAAAAAGCGCAGGGCGTTGGCCGTCGTCAGGGCCGCCAGCTTTTCCGCCGTCGTCCGGCGCAGCTCGGCCACCACCGCCGCCGTATAGGGCAGAAAGGCCGGCTCGTTGCGCCGGCCGCGCCTGGGAACGGGCGCCAGGTAGGGCGCGTCGGTCTCCAGCAGGAGCCTCTCCGCTGGCACCCTCCGGGCCACATCCTTTAGGTCGGCGCTTTTCGCGAAAGTGACCACGCCGGAAATGGAAATGTAACAGCCGAGACCCAAGAAAGCCTCAGCCCAGATCCAGTTTCCCGTAAAACAATGCATGACGCCGGGGCCGGGAGCCTCTTTCAGGATCGCCAGCGTGTCCTCCTCGGCCTCGCGGCAGTGCACGACGACGGGCAGGCCCAGCTCCCGCGCCAGCAAAAGCTGGGCCCGGAAGACTTCCCGCTGGATGCCGCGGGGCGAATGGTCGTAGTGATAGTCCAGCCCGATCTCCCCGATGGCCACGATCTTGGGGTGGGCCGCCAGGGTCCGCAGTTCGTCCAGATAATCTTTTCCCGCTCTGGCGGCGTCGTGCGGGTGGACGCCGACGGCCGCCCGGATGCCGGGGTATGCCTCGGCGATCTCCACCGCCTTGCGGGACGAAGCCATGTCACTGCCGATGGTGACCAACCCGGCCACTCCCGCCTGGCGGGCACGGGAGATTACTTCATCAAGATCCCCGGCGAAGGACGCGTCGTCCAGGTGACAGTGCGTGTCGACCAGCATCTATCCGGCCTCGACCTCGATGCGCGGAAAGAGCGGCTCGCCGCGGGCGATCTTCGTCCCCGCGGGCGTCCTCCCCCACGTCAGCGATTCCCAGGTCTGCAGGTCAGGGCGGTCGGAGAGGCCGAGCTGCTGCCAGGCCCGGGCGGCAAAACCGGGCATGAACGGCGTCAGCATGATCGTAATGAAACGGTAGGCTTCGGCCAGGTTGTACATTACGGTATTCAGCCGCTTTTTCTGTGCGGGGTCCTTGGCCAGGCTCCAGGGAGCGGTCTCCTCGATGTATTTATTGGCCCGCGACACCAGCCGCCAGGCCGCGGCCAGGGCGTTCGAAAGCTCCAGGCCGTCCACCAGCCGGGCCACTTCGTCGGAGGCCTCCAGGGCGATGCCGACCAGTTCGTTGTCAAGCGGGTCCCCTATCGAAGGAGCCTCGACCACAGCCCCTTGGTATTTCGTAATCATTGCGGTGAGGCGACTCAAGAGGTTCCCCAGGTCGTTGGCCAGATCAATGTTGATCCTGTTGATCAGGGCTTCCTCGGAATAGTAACCGTCGGCTCCAAAGGGCAACTCGCGGAGGAGATAGTACCTTATCGCATCGACCCCATACTTGTCGATCAAGACGTGGGGATCAACGACGTTCCCCTTGGACTTGGACATCTTCCCGCTTTCCAGGAGCAGCCACCCGTGCCCGACCACCCGCTTGGGCAGCGGAATGCCGGCCGCCATCAGGAGGATCGGCCAGATGATGCAGTGGAAACGTATGATATCCTTCCCGACCAGGTGGACGTCGGCGGGCCAGTAGCGCTCGTAAAGACTGGAGTCCTCGCTGTTGTAGCCCAGAGCCGAGATGTAGTTGGTCAGGGCGTCGACCCACACGTAGATCACGTGCCGTTTGTCGAAGGGGACCGGAATGCCCCAGTCGAAGGTTGTCCTCGACACGCAAAGGTCTTCCAGCCCCTGTTTGATGAAGCTTACGACCTCGTTGCGCCGGGTGGGCGGCTGGATAAACCCGGGGTTGGCCTCGATGTGCGCAAGGAGCCTGTCGGCATACCTGGACTGGCGGAAAAAGTAACTCTCCTCCCGCGTCAGTTCCACCGGCCGCCCGCAATCCGGGCAGTTCCCTTCCTTCAACTGGCGCTCGGTCCAGAAAGTTTCGCAGGGCGTGCAGTACCATCCTTCGTAAGCCGCCTTGTAGATGTCGCCCTGCTCGTACAGCCGGGTGAAAATCTCGGCGACCACCCTCTTGTGGCGCTCTTCGGTGGTCCGGATGAAATCCGAGTACTCTATGCCGAGGCGTTCCCAGAGGTGTTTAAAGCCCGCCACGATCCGGTCCACGTACTCCCGGGGGCTTTCGCCGTGGCTTTTGGCCGCCCGCTCGATCTTCTGGCCGTGTTCGTCCGAACCGGTGAGGAACCAGACGTCGTATCCCGTCAGCCGCTTGAAGCGCGCCACCGTGTCGGCGGCCACCGTGGTATAGGCATGCCCGATATGCAGGTTATCGCTGGGGTAGTAGATGGGTGTCGTGATGTAGAACGTCGGTTTGGCCAAAACCAATCCTTCCTTCTTCTGTAAGTGTCGCGACAATTCTACCTGAGTTGGCTCTTTATTGTCAAGCTTTCCCGGAACGCGTGCCGAGATTGCGCTGGTAATTGAAAAACCTGTCAAGTTATGCCAGGAAAATGTAAAAAAGGTATTGACTTATAATGGAATGCTTGGTACCATTTACTTGCAATATTTTGTTGGACTTTGTCGAAGACTCATTTTATTTTTTGGGGAGGGGAAGCGTTGAAATCTACAGGTATTGTGCGTAAGGTGGACGAGCTTGGACGGGTGGTGATTCCCATCGAACTGCGGCGCACGCTGGGAATCGAAGAGAAAGACGCCCTGGAAATCTACGTGGACAACGAAAAGATCATCCTCAAGAAGTACGAGCCTGCCTGTGTCTTCTGCGGCAACGCCGGCGACGTCCAGTATTACCGCAACAAGCTGGTCTGCCGCGAATGCGCCCTGGCGATGGCCGAGAAGGCCCAGGCTAAGGTGCAGGCTATTTAGTACATAGGCTTTAAAGACAACAACATCAAAAAGAGGGGTCCAAAAGCCCCTCTTTTTGTTTCAGCTTGTTTCGGTATTCTTTCCGGACCGTTCCCTCCCGGCCACCAGGGCGTAAACCTCGCGCTTGGGCATCCCCAGCCTGCGGGCCGCCAGCCTGATGGCCTCGCGGCGCTCCTCGCCGTTCTCCACCAGCCGTTCCACCTCGGCCGCCGCATCGGCCTTGGAGGGCACCGTCCCGGAAGCCGGAGCGGTGTTCCCCTCCACCACCAGGGTGAACTCCCCCCGCGGCGGGTTGGCCCGAAAATGCTCGAGCGCGGCGCTCAAGGTCCCGCGAAAAACCTCCTCGTGCAGCTTGGTGAGCTCCCTGGCCACGGCCACCCGGCGCTCGCCGAAAACCTCGCGCAGTTCCTCCAGCGTCTTAAGGACGCGGTTCGGCGACTCGAAGAAAACCAGCGTGCGCCTCTCCAGGGCCAGTTCTTCGAGAAGCTTCTTGCGGCCCTTGCGGGGCAGGAAACCCTCAAAGACGAAACGGTCGGTCCGCAGCCCGGAGGCGACCAGGGCGGTAACGGGGGCCGAGGCGCCCGGGACCACGACCAGCGGTATCCCCCGCTCCACGGCCCCCGCGACCAGCAGGGCCCCGGGGTCGGAAATGCCCGGCAGACCGGCGTCGGAAACGACGGCCACCGATTTTCCCGCTTCCAGGGCCGCCCAGATTTCGCCGGCCCTGCGATCCTGGTTGTGGGCGTGATAGCTGAGGAGGCGGGTGCGGATGCCGTAGCGCTGGAGCAGCTTTTGCGTCTGCCGCGTGTCCTCGGCGGCGATGAGATCAACTTCCTTGAGGACGCGCAACGCCCTCAAGGTGACGTCCTCCAGGTTGCCGATCGGGGTCGCGCACAGGTAAAGCGTTCCGGGCCGCTGATCGTTCATTTCCCGACTATCTGGATCTCAGGCAGCGGGAACTCTTTGGTATGCTTGGACTCCTTCAGTTCCACGCTGACCGTCTTCTTGAAGATGTTGACCCCCGTCACCTTGCCCTCGCCCAGCGGCGTAACGACCTTGGTCCCGCTGTCCGGGAAGCCTTCCCGGGCGTCTTCGTAAGCCTCGTTTTCGTATTTCAGGCAGCACATCAGGCGCCCGCAGATGCCGGATATCTTGGCGGGGTTCAGCGAGAGGTTCTGATCCTTGGCCATCCTGATCGAAACGGGCGTGAACTCCTGCAGGAACGAGGCGCAGCAGAGCTCGCGGCCGCAGCACCCCAGCCCGCCGATTATCTTGGCCTCGTCGCGCACGCCGATCTGCCTCAGCTCGATGCGCGTGCGGAACACGGCGGCCAGGTCACGGACGAGATCCCGGAAATCGATCCGGCCCTCGGCCGTGAAGTAGAAGATGATCTTGCTCCCGTCGAAGGTGTAATCGACGTCGACGAGCTTCATCGGCAGCCCGTGGGCGGCGATCTTGTCCTGGCAGATCTGAACGGCTTCTTTCTCCTTCTCCTTATTCAAAGCGAGATGCTTCATGTCCTCGGCGTCGGCCTTGCGGATCACCGGCTTCAGGGACTGCTCGGCATCGACCGGCCGCTCCTCGGCGCGCGTCACGACGATGCCGTACTCGATGCCCCTGACCGTCTCGACGATCACCCCGTCGCCCGGCGCAAGTTCCAGGTACCCGGGGTCGAAGTAATATATCTTGCCTGCCGGCTTAAATCTGACTCCTACTACTTTCCCAGTCATGTATTTCCTCCTCCGACCAAGCGCTGGGTACGGCGACTCATACTAAAGGCATCGGGCACCGGGCTTTTGAGCTGTGGTGGGTTGAAATCCTTACCCTATCCCAATGCTCAACGCTGAATACTCAATGCTTTATGATCAGTACCCTTCGCTCTATGGACTAAGTTCACTAAAACCTGCAAGAATTCAGTTTAAGCAACAGGTTATCGATTACCAGCCGCGGGTTGACGTTCGCCGCTACCAGATGCCTGGCCTCTTCGACCGCCCTGACGGCCGCGGCCAGTTCCAGGCTCGTCAAGCGGGCGCTCTGGCGCCGGATCTCGTCCAGGTCCTGGACGTTAACGATTGCCTCTTCGCTGGCCGTCTCCTTCCACAACAAAACGTCCCGCAGCCAGTGCAGCAGAAACTCCAACCTTTTGTCGGCCGTTTCCCGGCCCCCGAACTCTTCGGCGATTTCCAGGAGCCTGGTTACCTTAAGTTTGCCTATCTCCCCCGCCCACCTAACCATAGCCCTGTGAGGCTCGGCGTCCTCGCCGTTCCCCGCGGCCAGTTCGAGCGCCCGTCCCAGGCTTCCCCCGGCGCGCGCGGCCAGGACGGCGGCGCGCGGCCCGTCAACCCCCGCTCGCTCCAGGCCCTTTCGGATTTCCGCCCGGTCGAGCGGGCGGCAGGGCAAAGGCAGGCAGCGGGAACGGACGGTTGCCGGGATCGCTTCCAGGCGGTCGGCGGTGAGGATGAACACCACCTGGCCGCCGGGTTCCTCAAGGATTTTGAGCAGGGCGTTGGCCGCCTCCAGGGTCAGCCTCTCCGCCCTCTCCAGGGACACCACATGGCGCCGGCCGTACGGTTTATAGCGCAGGGCCTGCTGCAGGCCGCGGGCGTCGGCAATGCCGAGGGTCTGGCCTTCGGTGCCGGGGACGTGCCAGTCCGGGTGGCTGCCGGCGGCGGCCAGGCGGCAGGCGCGGCATCTTCCGCAGGCGCCCTCGGGTTCAGGGCTCTCGCAGAGCAGGGCGCGCACGAAGGCCCGGGCCAGCGTCCTCTTGCCCACCCCCGGCATCCCCCAGAAAAGGTAGGCCTGGGCCACCCGCCCGCCGGACAGGGAGGCCTGCAGCAAGCGCTTGACGACTCTCTGCCCCAGCACGTCCGAAAACCTCAAGGCCGCAAACCCTCCACCCTGGCCAGGATCGCGGCCGCGAGTTCCGCGGGGTCGGCCGCCGCGTCCAGGACCTGGTAGGCTTCCGGGCACCGCGCCGCCAGTTCCAGGTAGCCCTGCCGGACACGGCGGTAGAAAGCTTTTTGCTGCAGTTCCATCCGGTCCCGCGCCCCGATCATGCGCCTTGCGGCCAGTTCCACGTCGAGGTCGAGAACAACCGTAAGATCCGGGTAGACCCCTCCCGTCGCCAGGTCGTTGACCCGGCGCAGGAACTCAAGGTCCAGTCCCCGGCCGAACCCCTGGTAAGCGAGGGTGGAATCGGCGTAACGGTCGCACAGGACATAGTATCCCTTCTGCAGGGCCGGGACGACGACCTCGCGGACGCACTGGGCCCGCGCGGCGGCGTACAGGAAAGCCTCGGCCTGCTCGACCATCTCGGTGTAAGCGGGGTCGAGCAAAAGCCCCCGGATGGCTTCTCCCAGCCGGGTTCCGCCGGGCTCGCGGGTGATCAGCACGGGGCAACCCCTCTCCTGCAGCGCCTTGCCGAGGAGCCCGAGCTGGGTCGACTTCCCCGTCCCGTCGATCCCCTCAAAAACAATGAATATGCCCTTCAAATTATCCCCCATCAACGACCTTGATGGTCGAAAGCGTTCCTTCGTCTCCCGGGAAAGGCCTTTTCAGCTTTTGCAACTCTAGCATGTATTCTACCATTTCCGGGGTTACCTCTTCACCTTGAATCAGTAGGGGAATTCCCGGCGGGCTGACGCAGAGCGTCTCGGCCGCCACCTCGCCGACGGCATTCTCAACTCGGACCGTTTTCCACGGCGCCGCCCAGGCCTCCCGGGGCGTCATCCGGCGCGGCGGAAGCGGGGGGCGGACGTCACAGGCTATCCCCTTCCACTTCCTCCCCGCAAGTTTACGGACGGCCCGCAACAGGGCGCGCACCTCCGGCAGCCCCGTGCCCGGCCCCACCACGGCCAGGACGCCGGCCGCCGTGGCCAACTCGACGTTGACGCGGTACCGGCGCTCGAGGACGGACGACAGCAAATACCCGTCCATGCCTCGCGCCCGCAGCGAGAAAAAGACCTTCAACGGGTCGGAGCCGCCCGGGGGCGATTCCCGGACCTCCACCCCCGGTATGGCGCGCAAGCCGTCCCGCAACCGCGCGGCCACCCCGACCGCCCTTCGGACCAGTGATGCTCCCCGGACAGCCAGCTCGCGGCGGGCTAGGTCGAGGGACATCAGCAAAAGGTAGGACGGGCTGGAGGTCTGCAGGAGCCTGACGGCCCGGGCCAGCCTTTCCCCGTCAACCAATCCGTCCCGGACGTGGAGCATCGAGGCCTGCGTCAGGGCCCCGCCCATCTTGTGCAGGCTCATCGCGCAGGTGTCGGCCCCCTGTTCCAGCGACGGGCGGGGCAGGCCGGGGTGAAAAGGGAGCAGCGCCCCGTGCGCCTCGTCCACGAGCAGTGGAAGCCCGCGGGAATGGACAAGGTCGACAACGCCTTTGGTCAGGCCGGAACGGCCGCAATACGCGGGATGAACGAGGAACACCGCCCGCAGGTCCTGATGCCGTTCAAGGCAGGCGGCGATCGTTTCCTCGCCGGGCGGGACGGGGAGCCCCCACTCGTCGAACCCGGCGGGGAGATAGACGGGATCGGCGCCCGTCAGCACCAATCCCGCCACCGCCGACCTGTGGACGTGGCGCGGCAGTAAGACCTTGTCGCCCGCCCTCAGGCAGGCCATAAACATCGCCTGGATGCCCGCCGTGCTACCGTTAACCAGGAAAAAGGTGCGGTCGGCGCCGTACAGTTCGGCCGCCAGTTCCTGCGCCCGCGCGATCGGCCCCGTCGGGCAGGACAGGTCGTCCAGCCCCGGCAGCTCGGTCAAATCCAGCGACAGCAAGCAGCCGCCTTCCCGCCGCAGCGCGCGGGACGCGCCGCGGCCCCCCGCGTGCGCCGGCACGTGAAAGCCGGCGTACCGCCGCCGCCGGTGCCCGACCAGCGCTTCGTAAATAGGCGCGCGGGATTGGTCCATGTCAACCCCCCGACCACTTTAAGCATTGAGCATCGGACATTGAGAATCAGGATATCAATACCAAATAATTTAGGAACCGGCAATGCCGATTCCTCTGCGACACCTACTGCTAAATACTTAAAACTATTAGGCGACCGGCCGATTCCCTACAATGAAACTGGTATTTTCCATACGGGAATGCCTTCGAGTCCTACAGTTACTGCTTACATCCTAAGAGAGACCTAAAGGTCTCCCTTTTTAATGCACAGGTTCTTGGACCACATCCTCGGCTTCGCCGCTTTTGCGGGCAGTCCTTGCCGCCCTGTCGCGCTCGATCAAGATGGCCACGTCGGGACAGACGGTAGCGCAGATCCCGCACGAGATACAAGCGTCGGTCGGTTCCACCGACGGCGTGCCGTATATACCGAGGACCTTGGACCAGTTCAAGCACTGTTTCGGACATTTCTGGATACAGAGCCCGCACCCCTTGCACAAGCTGGGGAAGACGGTGAAGGATCCTTTGGGGATTTTATGCGTTATGGGTTCAAAGCCTGCCAAATCCGCTTAACCTCCTTGCAAGACCTGCCCGACAAGCTCCATCCCGCGCTCCATGGCCCGGTGATTCAGCTCTCTAAGCTGTGGATCCTTTTCAAACTTGTACCCCAGCCTCTTCTCAATGGCATGCTTGGCGCTGTCGATCTCAACGACCTTGGTGGCCCCGATGACCGCGCCCATGATTAGAATATTAAAGACCCGAGGATGCAATTCTTTCTTGGCTATTTCGACTCCCGGGATGGCCAGGATTTTCTTAGCCTGCTTGGGAAGGATATCCTCGGACGGCTCGGCCAGGGTGTCGTAGACGAAAATACTCTCGGGGCCCACGTACCGGACGGTACGCCCCACGGCCCGCTGGCTGAGGGCGACAACGATATCGCCTGTTTCAAACTTCGGCGAGCCGATCGGCTTATCGTCAATCTGCAGAAACGCCACGCTGACCCCGCCGCGCTGCTCGACGCCAAAATTGGGAATGTACAGTGCTTCCTTGCCTGATTCATAAGCTGCCTCCGCCAGGATTTCGGCTACGGCCTGCACGCCCTGGCCTCCCTCGCCGGCGATCACGATTCTAACTGGTTTGGCCATCTTCATCCCCTTCGGCAACAGGTATCTTGATCTCGCCAATGTTAAAGAACTTCGGCATTTTTTCCTCGAGGAAGGCCCAGGTTTCCCGGGCATTCGTCCGCCAGTTGGTGGGACAGGAGGAAAGGACTTCGATAAACGAAAAACCCCTGCCCTCCATCTGGTTTTGCAGAGCACGGACCATCATTTTCTGAAGCTGCCGAACTTTGCCGACGGTACCCCTGGCCACATAGGCCCCCTCCGGCGTTACAGCGGCGACCATCTCCGGGCCCTGGAAAGGCGGGCCGGTAAGCACCGGGTCGCGGCCGTAAGGCGTGGTCTCGGTCTTCTGCCCGGGGAGGGTTGTCGGCGCCATCTGGCCGCCGGTCATTCCGTACTGCGCGTTGTTGACTAGAATTACGGTGATATTCTCGTTCCGGGCGGCCGCGTTGACGAGGTGCTGGGAGCCGATGGCGTAGCCCCCGCCGTCCCCCATATAGGCCACGCAGATCAGCTCGGGCCTGGCCCGCTTAACGCCCGTTATCACCGGCGTCGTCCGCCCGTGATGGGTCTGAACGGTATCGACGTTGAAGAAATCCCAAGCCAAGAGGCTGCAACCGATATCGCAGCCGAAGATGACCCGGTCCTGGATGCCCAGCTGATCTATAGCCTGCCCTAGGGCCCGCAGGGCTATGCCGTGGCCGCATCCCGGGCAGAACTTGTGCGGCTTGCTCTCTCTGCGCCAGCTTTTCGGCATGGTAGGCTGCAACATTGCCATAGCTTTCTCTCCCCTCCGACCGGACCCGGCAAAAAACACCGGCTCCAGGTTATATATGGTTCGGAATTCCCCGACAGGAATCCCCCTGACCTCGAGACTCCAAACTTTACACCTGTCGAAGACGCCGACGCGTCTTGACTACGCGAGGATTTCGCGCGCCCGGACGGCGACCTCCTCCGGGGTGATGCCCACCCCGGGCTTGAAGTGCGTCAGCATCTCGACGGGGTGCTCGTAAAGAGCATCCCGCAGGAGCCGCGCCAACTGGCCGTACGCCGACTCGACGACCAGGAACTTCTTCGCCCGCCCCGCCAGCTCCTGGAGAGCCTTGACCGGCAGGGGCCGCAGGGTGATGGGGCGGAAATAACCCACGTTCAACCCCTCGGAGCGCAGCCGTCTGACAGCCTGCCTGACGGCCCGGGCCACCACCCCGTGGGCGATGACGGCCAGGTCGGGCGACTCCGTGTCTCTTTCCTCCCATTCCGCGATTTCAGGCGTCATGCGGTCGAAGTCCCGGATATGCTGCATCACGACCTCGTAAAGCTCTTCCTCGACGTTGTAGGTGTTGCGGTAGTGAGCCGGCGGCCGGTCCTCGCCCGGGATCCCCGGCTTGCCCAGGAAAGGCTCGGGGGCTACAAACTCCATGCCGCGCGCCGCGGGGTCATACATCGTAAGGGGTTCTCTCATCTTCCCCTGGTAGCCGTCGGCGAGGACAAACGTCGGGAACCGGTAGCGCCAGGCGGTATTGAAGGCCTTGACAGTGTAGTCGAAAAGCTCTTGGTGCGTGGCGGTCGAATACACCACCCGCAGCCCTTCGCCGTTGCCTCCCAGCGTGGTGAGCGTGACCTCCTGCTGGGAGTAGATAACCGTGCCCGTCGAAGGGCCCCCGCGCTGCATAATGACGGCAACGAGGGGCAAGCGCATGGCCTCGGCCATGGAAATCGGCTCTTGCATCAAAACGTTGCCCGGTCCCGCCGTGGCCGTGAAGGCCCTCAGTCCCGCCATCACCCCGCCGATCGCCGTGAAGCCGGCCGAGAGTTCGTCCTCGGTCTGTAGAAAGCGTTTGCCGTACTTAGGCGCCAGGCGGGTCCAGTAATGCATGACTTCGTTCTGAGGCGTAATCGGATAGCCGTACATGATCTCGGCCCTAGCCGCCAGGGCGGCCCAGGCGACTACCTCGTTGCCTGTCATAAACACTCGCTTTTCCCCGGTGATGGGGGTGTCCTTAGCCACTCTCTACACCTCCTAAAAGAGAGGTCAGAGGCCAGAGGTCTGAGGTCTGAAGCCGGAAGGGATATTCTTCGACCTCTGCTCTCTCCTCACCTTACCTAAATCTATAAAGACAGAGTTTTCTTATGGTTTTCTCCGGGTCCCTCCCAACCATCTGGCCTCTAACCTCTTAATTCTGGAATTTCTGGAATTCGTTATAAGCGGATTCCTTCTAGTCCAGCCTCTGACTTCCGGCCTCTGACTTCTGATTTATTAGCCCTGGCGAAATCCTGAAGGGATTTCTTCGAGTCCGACCTCTGACTTCCGGCCTCTGACTTCTTTTTTTACCAGAAGCTGCGGGGCATGAAGCGCCGCAACGCGCGGACGGGAATCTCCCGGCCGTCGCGCGGCCCGATTTGCTTGGCGATGGGCTCGACGGCCGTTGTGGCGACAACAGGAATGCCTAAAATCCGCGCCGCCTCGCTGACAATCCGTGCACCTTCCTGGACGACTTCCATCGTAGTTTCCTCGGCCAAATGGGTATTGTTGATCAATCCGTCGATGCGACCCATCGCCCTCACGTGGTCGACGATGTCCTCCACCGTGGCAGTCATCGGGCGGCTGGCGTTGATAACGGCCAGAACTCGAAAAGAGGACTCCTGCCCAACCCCCTCGACGAGGTTCAGCGTCTTGGAGCCCTCAACTCCATAACCCACATCGAAGATAATGTCCCCGGGACGGCGCAACGCCCACCTGGCCGCCGGCTTGAGCGGCGTGCCCGTTTCCCCCAGGCCGGTGGTCTCCCGCGTCGACCAGGCGATCACCCTGACCCCCAGCCGCTCCAGTTCATCCTGGATCGGCCGCAAGGTATAGCAGGGCTCCACGATATCGAGATCGACCAGGGTAACCTGCCTGCCTTGGCCAGCCAACTCTATGGCCCTGTTGACCGCTACCTCGCTCTTGCCGCTGGCGTATTCGCCAACGTAAGCTTCAACGATGCGGTCCGGAATGTTCAGCCACTCCTCCTGAGGGAATTTGTCCCTTATAGTACTTCAATTCGACGGCTTCCGTCAATAATCCTGGCGGTTGTATTCTGGATACCAGGTTTACATCAGTATACCGAAAACTAAACCAAATTCCCAAGAATAATCGACTAACGCTTTATCGTTACAGGTTTTTCAGTCATAACCTTCCCCGCCGGGGCCGTCCTAACACACAATGGACGAAGAACATCCAGTTTCCAACATCCGATATCCCGCCTAATACTCATAGGGCTGGCTCCGACGGCACACTCAACCTTGCCCATTTGCTGAATGCTGCGGCTGGCTAGCCGCTTAGCGCCGCCTCAATCATCGCGTAGACCTGCTCGTCTTCGAAGCCCTCCTGCCGGCAGGCGCCGCCCGGGCAGGCCGCGGCGCACGTGCCGCAGCCCCGGCAGGTCGCCTCGTTGACGACGGCCACCTTTTGGCCGGCGGCGATTTCCCGGGCCTTGTAAGGGCAGACCTCCACGCATATCCCGCACCCGCTGCACCGTTCCGGATCGACCCTGACCACGTTGCCCTGGCCTTGTAAACGCTCCCTCGACAGCAGGGTGACGGCGCGCATGGCCGCGGCCTGGGCCTGGGCCAGGGACTCGCCGAGCATCTTCGGCGCATGGGCCAGGCCGCAGAGGTAAACGCCGTCGCTGGCGAAATCCACCGGGCGCAGCTTAACGTGCGCCTCGGCAAAGAAACCGTCGGCGTTCAGCGGGAGCCTGAAAAGCCGGGCCAGCGCCTGGCTGTCCCGGCGCGGCACGATGGCCGTGCCCAGGGCCAGGATATCAGCGTCGAGGACGAGCCTCTCCCCGAGCACCGGGTCGGTTACGCGGACGAAGAGGTTATCCCGGCCGGCCTCCACGACCGGCGGGTCGTCGGGCTCGTAGCGGACAAAGACCACGCCCCTTTCCCTGGCCGCCCGGTAAAACTGTTCCTGGAAGCCGTAGGTGCGCATGTCGCGGTAAAGGACGTAGACTTCGGTCTTCGGGGAGAGCTCCTTGATGCGCAGGGCGTTCTTCACCGTCTGGCCGCAGCACACCCTGCTGCAGTAAGGGCGTTCCGCGGTGCGCGAGCCCACGCACTGGATCATGACGACGCTTCTGACACCGGGAGACACCCCGATTTCCAGGCGCCTTTCCAGCTCGCTCTGCGTCAGGACGTCGGGATGCTGCCCGTACAGGTACTCCTGCGGACGGTATTCCTCCGCGCCCGTGGCGATGACCGCCGCCCCGTGGTCGATCTCCCACTCGGCGTCACCGCACTTTAGCGTGCTGCGGAAATTGCCGACGTAGCCTTTGACCGCCGCGACCTCCGTCCCGGTGCACACCTCCACCAGCGGATGATATTCGAGCCGCGCGATCAGTTCATCCAGAAAACCATAGATCTCAGCCCCGTCCAGCGTCCGGCCCAGCCGTCTGGCATTGCCGCCGAGCAAGGCCTCCTTTTCGACCAGGGTCACCGGAAAACCCTGGTCGGCGATCGTCAGGGCAGCCGTCATCCCGGCCAGGCCGCCCCCGACCACCAGGGCGCGCTTCACGACGGGAATGTCCGTGACGGCCTGGGGCTTGAGCAGCCGGGCTTTGGCCACGCCCATCGCCACGAGGTCCGCGGCCTTCCGGGTGGCCTCCTGCAGGAAAAGCTGGTGCACCCAGGAAACGTGCTCGCGGATGTTGACGTGTTCGTACAGGTAGGGGTTCAAGCCGGCCTCGCGCAGGCTGTCCTGGAAAAGCGGGGCGTGCGTCCGGGGCGTGCAGGAGGCGACGACCACCCTGTTGAGCCCGTACTCTTCAATCCGCGCGGCGATGTGCTGGATGCTGTCCTGCGCGCAGGCGAACAAGCACTCTTCGGCCAGGACCACGCCATCCAGGCGGCGGGCCCGCTCCACCACCGCGGGAACGTCAACCACGCCGCCGATGTTGACGCCGCAACGGCAAACAAAAACCCCTATCCTGGGGGGCTCGCCGCTGACGTCGCGTTCCGGAGGGTACTGTTTGCTTGCGGCCCGTGTACCCCTGACGGGGGCAAGGACGCGGGCCGCGTTGGCCGCCGCCGCGCCGGCGTCAATGACCGTTTCCGGGATGTCCCGGGGACCACAGACGGCCCCGCCGGCAAAGACGCCCGCGCGCGAGGTCAGGCCGGGGTAGAGTTCCCAGGAACGGACAAATCCGTAACGGTTCAGATCCACGCCCATGGCCGAGGCCAGCCGCGCCGTTCCTTCGGCCGGGACCATTCCCAGGGCCAAGACGACCAGGTCGAAGTCCTCCTCCCGGAAGCGCCCGTCGGCGTCCCTGTAACGCAGGCGCAGGTTTTTGCTCTCCTGCATCTCCTTGACGGACGAAACCATGCTCCGCACGTAGCGGACGCCCCGCGCCAGCGCGCGCGCGTGATAGCGTTCAAAATCTTTCCCGTGGGCCCTCACGTCGATGCAAAAAACGGTGATTTCCGCCCCGGGCACGTGTTCCAAAGCGACAAGGGCCTGCTTGGCAGTATACATGCAACACACGGCGGAGCAGTATTCCAAGCCGCCCGACACGTCGCGGGAACCCACGCACTGGATGAAGGCGATGCGGTGCGGCGCCCTCCCGTCCAAAGGGCGCTGGAGATGGCCGCCGAAAGGCCCCGAGGCGCTCAACATGCGTTCGAATTGCAGAGAGGTGACGACGTTGGGATAGAGCCCGAAACCGTACTCCCCTCTTTTTTCGGGATCAAACAGGTCATATCCGGCACTGATAATGATTGCCCCTACTCTAAACCGGACATCTTGATCCCACATCAACGGGTCAATAGCCCCGGCAAGACAGGCCTCCTGGCACTCCACGCATTCGGGACATTTTTCCATGTCGATGACAAAAGCATTCGGGAAGGCCTGGGCATAGGGGCGATAGATGGCCTTGTGCAAGCTCAACCCTTCGTTGAAGGCATCCTTTACCGAAATCGGACAGACCTCTTCACAGTCTCCGCAGCCCTTGCACTTGTCAATGTCTACGTACCGGGCGTGCAAGCGCACCCGTACCGTGAAGTCCCCTATGTCTCCCGTCACCTCGCGGACCTCGGCGCAAGGCATGATCGTAATATTCGGGTGGCGGCTGCACTCCACCAGCCGGGGGGCCAGCGTGCACATCGAACAGTCGTTGGTGGGAAAAGTCTTGTCGAGCTGGGCCATCCGCCCTCCGATCGCCGGCTGACGCTCAACCAGGTAGACCCGGAACCCGGCGTTAGCCAGGTCGAGGGCCGCCTGAATGCCGCCGACCCCGGCGCCGACCACCAGTACCGCACCCACAAGCCCTTTCGATCGATCGTCCCGGGTCACGGCCCCAACCTCCTCCGTAACGGTCGTTTAGAGTAGGACTTAAGACTTAAGACTTCGGCCTTAGGGAGCTGAACTTGGTGTTACAAGCGTCAGTACCGGAATATTAGGTATTGGATATCGGACCTGAGATCTTAAGAACCTGGAAATGAACCTGGGTCTTCAAGTTCCTACATCTTACGTCTTAAGTCTTACGTCTTACATCTTATGTCTTATGTCCTACGTCCTTAAATCAGTCCAAGTTTAACTAATAGAGGCACCGGATCTACGAGATGTTTGCTCAGCCAGTTCTTGGTTTCGGGGAGACCGAAAGCCAGCCCCATCAGCTCGGTGAAATAAAAGGTGGGCCGGTCGTTGTCCCTGGGCCGCTGTGTCTCAAAGTTCGTCTGGCAAAGGGGGCAGGCCGTCACCAGGGCCTCGGCTCCCGCCTCCCCCGCCATATCCAGTAGGCGCCCGACGAGTCCCCGGGCCACGTCGGGGTTGGTGATGGCGTGGCTGGCCCCGCAGCAGTCCGTTTTGTACGACCACGGCCTGACCTCGGCCCCCAGGCAGGACATCAGGTCGTCAAGCCAGCGGGGGTCTTCCGGCCTGCCCATGCCGGTCACCTTGGCCGGCCGCACCAGGAGGCAGCCGTAATAGCAGGCCACCTTCAAGCCGCCGAGCGGCTGCCTGACCCGGCCGGCGACCCGGTCCAACCCGATTTGCTCGGTAATCAGCTCCAACAAGGACCACACCTCGACGAGGCGGCCGAGGGGAAGGCCCAGGACTTCCTCCGTCGCCCTGCGCTTTTCCTTGTCGCGGCGCAGGGTGTGCTGCGCCAGGCGCAGGCGGCTGTAGCAGGCCGCGCACGGCGTAACGACGGCGCGGCCCTCGTCCCGGGCCAGGGCAAGGTTGCGGGCCGGCAGGGCGAGGGCCAGCGCGGAGTTCAAGCTGTGCACCGAGGTGGCGCCGCAGCAGTTCCAATCTTTGATTTCCCTAAGTTCAACCTCCAGAGCCTCGCAGACCGCCCGCGAAGACGCGCTGTATTCCCTCGCCGTAGACTCCAGCGAACAGCCAGGATAGAAGGAAACCTTCACAACAGATGACACCTCTTTAAGACCGGTTAAGGCCTTGTGCAGTAGGTTTCAATAAGTCGTGACAAGGCATTAAGCCTAATGCTTAAAGCCATTTAGGCGGGTTTGCACTGGGCGGTGCGTTCGAAGATCCGGTTCAAGGCCTCCCGGTCTTTAACCCGGCTGGAAAACAACGACATCTTGCCCTTTCTGAACAGGCTGAAGCCCAGCGGCAAATCGGCCAGCAACTCACGGGTCCTCAACTTGTACTTCGCCAGCACCAGGGCCTCGTTCACACGCCCGCGGTGGGCGATCTCGTTAAGAAAAAGCCTGTGAAACAAGGCCGCGTGTTCATCATTGCCGATTCCCGCCGCAACGGCCATTTCTTTAAGGCAGTCCATTACAGCCGACAGGTCGATGCCGTTGGGGCACCGGGCCCCGCAGGCCTGGCACGACGAGCACAGCCAGATCGCCGAACTGCCCAGGACCTTGTCGCGGAGGCCGAACTGGACCATCCTCAGGATCTGGTTGGGCGCGTAATCGGCGTAATCGGCCAGGAGACAGCCGGACGCGCACTTCTGGCACTGGAAACAGCGTTCCAGGGCCTGGCCGCTCCGCTGCCTCACCTCGTCAAGAAACCGGTGGTCCCGCTCAAGCGGCAGCCGGTTGGACACCACCACCATATCCGCCTACCTCCCTGACAGTGATTTCAGATTATTCTGACTTTCAGCCCGACCAAAAAACCGCTGTCCACATCCGGTCCTTGTCATGGTGGAAACCAGCGGCTTAGCGCTGCTAAGGTTGTTGGCGTGCGTCAGGCAAGAAGTTTGACGGTTTTCGTAGCGTATGGGCCGGTCAAAAATTGCTCTTCATACTCATAGTAAGCCGGGGGCAAACGGCGTTCCATTAAACGGCGGTAAACGGTAGAAATATCGTTGCTAGCGGTCTGCTTGTGATGTGAAACGTATCCCAAATCAGTAGTCAGTCATCGGTCTTTAGACTCGTAGGAATTCACGTTCGGGAATTCCTACGAAAACATAAGAAGAGAACCCAGTCAAATACTGGATTCTCTTCTGTCAGTCCCACTCTCTGTGACTCTGGTTCGGCCCACTGTCTAGCTGCTACCTGCCGGAAAACACAGTGCCTGCCAACGCCGATACTTCCCGACGACCGCTGCCTGACGACTGCTTACTGACCTAGCAGCAACTTGGCGAGGATGAGCAGTACCACCCCCGGGATCTGGAGAAAGCCCGCCGTTAAAACGGTCAACGGGTTGATGGCGATGTGAAAATCGAACACCGACCCCCCGATATTGATCAAAGCCAGCAGAACGGCCCCCACGACGACATAGCCGAACAGGCGACAGAGGTACTTAAAAGGGGTTACGAAGAACGAGCCGATCAGGTATAATCCCGCCAACCCCAACAGACTGAGCAGAATGACCTTCCATTCCACCCGCATCACCTCCCAGGTTGTCCTACTGCCAAATATATGAAACCCGGGAGGGATTATACCTCTCTTCTGCCCTCGATGGCCCTGCTTAAAGTCCGGCTGTCGGCATACTCGAGATCGGCGCCCACCGGCAGGCCGTAAGCCAGCCTGGTCACCCTGACCCCCAGAGGGCGCAGGAGTTTGCTCAGGTACAGGGCCGTCGTCTCGCCTTCCAGGTTGGCGTTGGTCGCCACGATGACCTCGCTGACCTTCCCGGACTTAACGCGGGCGAGCAGCATGTCGACGGTGAGGTCGCCGGGCCCCACCCCGTCCATGGGCGAAAGGCTGCCGTGGAGGACGTGGTAAAGACCCCTGAAACCGTGGGCCTTCTCCAGGGCCACCACGTCCTTGGGGTGTTCGACCACGCAGATCAGCCCGGCGTCGCGTCCCTGGTCCCGGCAAAGATGGCAGGGGTCGCTATCGGTCAGGTTGGCGCAGACCGAACAGCGGGAAATACCCCGGCGGGCCTCGATAATGGCTTTGGCAAGGCTGCCGGCCACCTCGGGCGGGGCCCCGATGAGGTAAAAGGCCAGCCTTTGCGCCGTCTTCGGACCGATGCCGGGAAGCTTGCCCAGTTCCTCGATCAGCCGGGCGACAGGACGCGCGTAGTACATGTCTTTCTCCTAGTTTCGTTTGCAACTCAAAATCTTTTAACGCACTTAGTAGACACTGGCTTAAGACGCTGGACGTAAGACTTAGGACTCGGGACTTAGGACGAAACAACCAGAGAGTTAACGGATTCGCCCCTAGTCAATTGTAAACGCGACCGTATACCCTACGTCTCTTATGTCTAGTTTTATCTTCATACTGGAGATAACTCTTTGTCTTTAAGACGCTATAAGGTCAGACCTGTATCCAATCTGACTCCCCAGTCGGCTACCGAGCTTCCCGTCCTACGTCTTACGTCCTATGTCTTACGTCTTACGTTTAACGCGCAGCGTTAGAACAGCCCCGGCACCGACAGTCCGCCGGTAAGCTTGCTCATTTCTTGAGCCGCCATGTCGCGGGACTGGCGCAGGGCTTCGTTGACGGCCGCCAGGACGAGGTCCTGGAGCATCTCGACGTCATCCGGGTCGACGGCCTCCGGGCTGATGGTTATCGAGACGATCTCCTGCTTGCCGTTGGCCGCGACCTTGACCGCGCCGCCGCCGGCGGCGGCCTCCACCGTGCGCTGGCCCAGTTCCTCCTGCATCCTCGCCATGTCGGCCTGCAGCTTTTGCACCTGTTTCATCATTTTGCCCATATCCAAGGTTATCCGACCTCCTTCATTAAGCTTCCCCGGTTGTGTCGTCCATGACACACTGGACCTGCCATCGCCCCGGGGAAAACTGCGACAGCAGCTCCTCAATGACCTTCCTGTTCTCGGGTTTGGCGATGTTGGCCATGGCGAAGCTGTCTTTAAAGCGTATGACCATACGGCCCGGTTTAATACGGACGCTGGACGCCTTACTCAAAAACGCCGCGGCTGCCGGGCGGCTTTCTTTCAGTCCCTGGCACACCTTCAGCCACAAATCGCGGTCGGGGCCGGCGCTTTGCCGGGCCGGGCTCTCGCCGGCACCTTCGGCGGGGTGCCCGGCTTGGGCCGCGGCACTCCCCGGCAGGGGCTCGCGGACGAAACGCACCACCGCCAGTTCCAGCGGCAGGATCTGGCGGGTGGCAAACCGCATTTCCTGTTCGGCCTGGGCAAAAAGGCTCAGCAAACGGACCATTCCATCCTCCGCCAAGGCAACCTTTCCCGGCCGGCCGTCAAGGACGTCCAGGAGACCGCCCCGCAGGTAGTCCGTAAACTCGCGGGCGAAAATCCTCAGGTCCTTGCCGCTGGCCTCCACCTCGTGCAGGCCCCGGATCGCGCCCCCGGCGTCCCCGCAGGCGAGCTGGTCCACCAGACGCTTAAAAAAGTCCTCGTTAACCGTCCCCAGGATGTCATGGGCGTCGTCAAGGCGCGCCACCCCGTCTCCCAGCGCGGCCACCTGGTCCAGCAGGCCGAGGGCGTCGCGGAGGCTGCCGTCGGCCACCCTGGCGATCAGCTCCAGGACGCCCGGCTCAACCTTGATGCCGGCGCCCCGGGCGACCTCCGCCAGGCGCTCGACGATGTCTTGCGCCCCGATCCGCCGGAAATCAAAGCGCTGGCAGCGCGAGCTGATGGTCAGAGGCACCTTGTGCGGTTCGGTGGTGGCCAGGATAAAGACGACGTGTTCCGGCGGCTCCTCCAGCGTCTTGAGCAGGGCGTTGAAGGCCTCGTGCGTCAGCATGTGGACCTCGTCCACGATGTAAACCTTGAAAGGGGAGGCGGCGGGCCGAAACTTGACCTTTTCGCGCAGGTCGCGGATTTCGTCGACGCCGCGGTTGCTGGCGGCGTCGATCTCGAGAAAATCAACCGCCGAACCCTCGTTGATCCCTACGCAGGACGGGCATTTATTGCAGGGGTTGCCGTCCTCGCGGCTACGGCAGTTGACGGCCTTGGCCAAGATCTTGGCGGTCGACGTCTTGCCCGTCCCGCGCGGGCCGCAGAAAAGGTAGGCATGGGCCTGCCTGCCCATGCGCACGGCGTTGGACAAGGTGCGGGTTACGTGTTCCTGCCCAACGATTCCTTCAAAGGTCTGCGGACGCCACGTGCGGTAGAGGGCGCGGTAGCTCAATAATCTGCCACCTCTTCGTTGTTTGGCGCTCGGCGGCCCCGGCGGGCCGGCTGATGATTACGTAAAAAGGGTAGCACATCCTTCCAGAGCAGGTCAATAAAGAGGTCAGAGGTCGGAAGTCAGAAGTCGGACTCGAAGAAATCCCTCCGGGATTTCACCGAGGGTTAATAAATCAGAGGTCAGAGACCGGAAACGGGAAGTCGCTTACATCCGGCTTCCTGATGCGCGAAAGTAAAATTTTTGTGAAATTTGCGGTTTTATGAGCAAAGATGAAAATCTTGCAGTCGGCTTCATTGTCGTGCAGAAGTAAAATTATCCTTAATCAAAGCTCTTTTGATCGCACACGCTATTAGTAATAAATCGAGGAGGCGAGGAAGTTGCACAAGCGGCAGTCGAACAATGTCAAACTAGGCTTTTGGGGGTTTCCGAGCGCCGGATTCTGGCTCACCCACGCCGTGCTCATTCCTCTGACCGGATGGCTGGGCTACAGCATCATCAGGAAGAAGAAACATTTTTGATTATAATCTCTGTGAAGACACGGGCTAACTCCGGGTCGTAAGCCGTTCCGGCCAGCCTGGCGATCTCCGCGCAGGCCTGCTCCGGGGTTTTCACTTCTCCGTAGGGCCTTTCCGTGGTCATGGCGTCGTAGCTGTCGGCGATACGAATAATCCGCGCGGCTACCGGTATATCGTCGCCGGCAAGGCCGTCCGGGTAGCCGCTGCCGTCGTAGTTCTCGTGGTGGTGGAGAATCGCGGGAGCCAAGCTGTGGATGAAGGGAATCGGTTTCACGATTTCGGCGCCCCAGACGGGGTGCTGCCTGAGGACGGCCATTTCGTCGGCCGCCAGGGCGCCCTTCTTATTCAGCAGGGCGCGGGATATTTCCACCTTACCGATGTCGTGCAGGTAAGCCGCGTAGGAAAGCTCCAGCAGGTCGTTACCCGACAGTCCTACCGCCGCGCCGAGGCTGAGACAGTATTCCACGACCCGCTCCGAGTGGCCGTAAGTATAACTGTCCTTAACGTTGATGACCTGGATCAGGGTGCGGATCGAGTTCAGCTGCTCCCGCTCTTCCTTGCCGAGCTGGCAATAAAGCGGGTGGAGGACGGAGGAATAAACCTCCACCTTATTCTTGCTGCCGAACTTGGCCTTATAGAGGGCGTGGTCGGCCAATACCAGCAGTTCTTTGGCGCTGGGGGCGTGCTCCGGGAAGGCGGCGATGCCGAATGACATGGTCACCGCTCCGGACGGCTGCCTCTCCCGTCCCTCGAAGGGGTAGACTTCTATCCTTTGACGAATATTTTCCACGATGCCGCGGGTCTCTTCGGCCGTGCGCCCCGGCAGGATGATCGCGAACTCCTCTCCCCCGTAGCGGGCCACCACCCCCCGGTTGCCTATCTCCTCGACCATCAGCGACCCGATGGTCGCCAGGATCCTGTCCCCGTGCAGATGGCCGTAGCTATCGTTATAATGTTTAAAGTTATCGATGTCGCCGATAACCATGGCCAGGCTGTGATTCCGCTGCTCGGCCAGGGCGAACCGCTTTTCCAGTTCTTCGTGGAAAGCCCGGTGGTTCAGCAACCCGGTCAGGTCGTCCCTGTTGGCCAGGGCCGCCACCTGCTGCGAATACCGGGTCTCGACGTCGATAATCCCGCCAAGAACCCAGCCGATGGTAAGGGTTATAATCGCTAAGAACAGATCTGCACTGTTGAGGTGGTCATAACAAATAAATCCAAGAAAAGAAAGCGCAAGTAAGGCCGTCACAGTACCTATCCTACGCCCCTTAAGAGTGGCAGCGATAAGAACCGGCACAAGGATAATAACACGAGAGTTATGTGGATCAATAATTAAAATAATCAAAGATAAAAGGATAGGTAAGCCCAAATACAAAAGATCCAAAGCCTTTATGGTACCCGTTACACGCAATTGAATGTTTTCATTATCTAGAAAATATAACGTAACTGCTACTGCCAAAAAACAAAAAAGGGTGAGTAGAACAAGTTTTGCATTAATAGTTACGTCAAAAACCATTTCTTGCAAATTACTGAACGATATATGGAACCCAAGAATTAAAGCGAGAATCAGGACAACAAAACTGATGGCTTGAACAGCAACGATATAAAAACGTAGATTCTTGTTTCGTTCCGCCTCTATTTTCCGCAAGTCTTACCCCACCATATCATTTTACGTTAAAGGAGGTGGGAAGATCCCACCTCCTTCAGTTTAGTACTTTGCAAGCTGTTCCGGTATCTCAGGATCGTAGTATGTCCAAATACAGGCCGAAGCTGCGGTAACGTTGGCTAAAAGAACTAATGCCGCGGTCAGTGCGGTAAGAAAAAGGTATTTGATACGATTCACGATTTCACCTCCCTAAAAATCATTATCCACTGACGCCAAAGGCTTGGGACAGCCGGTCAAACAGGGCCATCACCCGCCATCCGAGTTGGGTAAGAATTAAACCTCCCCACGCTAAAGCACAGGAAACAGCTGCTACCATTGAAAGATACTCTTGGGAATAACCAAGCATGATGAGCTGTGCAGCTACCGCAACCCCGATGAACAACACAGCAATCAATTTCAGCCGCCGCCTGTGGCGCCGGGTCCTGATGGGCTTATTCGGGTTGTCCACCGGCGCCAGCCACAACACCATTCCGAGAACGATCACCCCGATGACTAGAAGAGACTCCACTGACACAAGCCGTGATCCCCATACCGCACTGACTTTCCCCAGCAGCGGGATAATGACCGCGCCGGCGATATTGCAGCTCACAGGGTTGGCGCAGTGCGCCCCTCCGGCCGTTGACCGCATCAAGAACAAGACCAAAACAACGGCCAGCGTTTCGGGGACGCATCCGAGAAGCGCCGCGACTGCCAGGATGGAGGCCAACCCGAGAACCCCCAGCAGGGCTACCTCCGCACCGTAAGAAACCACTTCAGCCGTTCCAGGATCAAGCTTCAGGTTTTCTTGCAGGTATTTCCCGGCACGGCTGGCATACCTAGAACGCACTGCCCGGTCTCCCTTGCGTAATATCTAGCTTGCCCAACACCTTGTTAATCCCAAGGGCTGTAAGGAATAACAAGATGATATGCGGCCAACCGAGGAAAATCCAAACAACAGAGTTTTTAAAACTAGGGTCATGAAGAGGCAATCCTAAAACCCCAACATAGAAGAAATGCGTTAAAAATTCATAAAGAATGACCAAAGCTATCCCGAAAAATGTCGAGTATAATCCTTTTAGAACAGAAACTTTTCCGCATTTGACCATATAGAACACCCAAAAAAGACTAAGCACGACTGTATGCACACCAAATGGAATGGGAAGCAAACGTAAAACATAGGCTAGTAACGCTTGCACTAGGGCGATTAGAGTAATGATTTTCCAGCGCAATTGAATACGCGCTATAGCAAAAATAAGAATAGTGAATGCAACTGTTTCAGGTAGCCCTTGTAGGAAAAACGTCAATAGGCTTAATTGCATGTCCTATGCCTCCTACCCTAATCCGACCAATTACTGCATCCCGATACACAACTTGGCAGCTAATTCGACCAAATGAATCTTTTTTCCTGTTTGAATAGGGCCGAAGTCTCATAAAATTCAGACCAAAGGCTTAAAGCAAGATGTAAAAAAAGAGAGAAGCAGGGTCCCTTTCGGTCCTGCTTCCATTTATATTTGCGATCTTCGTTTGAATACTGAAGCTGTTACCGTAACACCCGGTTCAACCCTTCGCGCCAAAGGTCGGCGGCCTTGAACCGCAGCCGGACCTCGACCGGCGGGGCCATCTCGCCGGCGGCCGCCGCGGCGACAGCGCCGTCCTGCCCGCCGCTCACGAAGCACAGCGGGGGGAAAAGCACGCACCACCAGTTCTGCCCGGACCCTTCGCCGATCACGACGCGCACCGCCTCATACTCCCCGGCCGGCACCTTCCAGGACCCGTAGACCCTGTCCGGGAAGGGATACCGCCCGTAATAAACCCTCACCGGGTAATCGTAGCCGCTGCGTTGAACCTGCTTCCGGCTGACTTCCTGGATCATACCGACGTTGGCCCTAACCACTTCACGAGCCTCTTCCGCGTTCCTGATACCTCCAACCTTCGGCGTCATGGCCCGGACGACCGCGTCGCGGACCTCGAGCTTTAGAGCCTGATCGGCCTCGCTATCGCTGTTGGCGATAACATGAAATCGGATGAGGTTATCAGCATTATAGGTCTGCATGGCCTTGCCCGACCAGTACCAGAAGGCCGAACCCATTATGATCAAGCTTATCCCGAACGTTAAAGCCAGTATCTTTTTGCGCATCATCCCGCCCTCCAGCTATCGTCAATCACCGGCCAAAACACTTGGCCGGCTGATCTTTTTAACAGTTTCCTGACCATAGTCTTAACCAATTAGCAACTCACTTACTCGCCTTTTAGAGCGTTTTTCAACAGTCCCAAAAACAAGAAGGGGGAGGACCATAGTCCTACCCCTCTTCAAAATTATAGACCGTGCACCTGCCTCTGGAAGACGACTTCCGGGCGTTACCGGCCGCAGGTTGCTCAGGCCAGGTGACCTCACGGCACCCGGAGGGATTCCCTTAGTGCTGCTTCCGTCAGGACCTGACACGGTTCAGGAAGCTCCGTCGCGCGAGACCCAACCGTCAACGCCCCTTACGGCGGTCAGACCCCACAAGCCGCAACCGCGGGCAGGAATTCAACCCCGCTATAGCGGATTGCGGGTTACAGGGCGCCGCTACCTCCCCGTCTAGCACGGCCATATTGTGATGTGAGAGGTGTGAAGTCGGAAGTGTGTAGTCCCGCTATACACCGCTCACCTCTTATTTCGTAAAAAGACACTTAACGTGAGAAGCCCTACAGGTTTCCATGCCCGCCTCCGACCTCTCACGTCTCACTTCTCAAAGTGGAGGCCTTTCCCACATCGGACCTCTCACGTCTCACTTCTCAAAGTGGAGGCCTTTCCCACATCGGACCTCTCACGTCTCACTTCTCATATGGCGGAGAGAGTGGGATTCGAACCCACGAGGCGGTTACCCGCCCACACGCTCTCCAGGCGTGCGCCTTCATCCGCTCGGCCATCTCTCCACGTAAGGATGATACTCTGAAGACTTATGAAGCTGTCCGTCCTATGATCGTGACCAATCCTCATTGTACCATCAATACTTCCCGATTTCAAGCCACCGATCATCATAATAATTGACTTAGTCTATAGCTTAGTCCATATTATAGATATGGAGGTGCTTAACGATGCAGGTAAATATCCATGAAGCCAAGACCCATTTTTCCAAACTCCTGGCGCGTGTTAAGCAAGGCGAGGAAATTGTCATCGCCCACGCCGGAAAACCGGTAGCGCGCCTGGTGCCGGCAGTTGAAAAACCGTATAGGCGGGCACCCGGCAGCGCAAAAGGGAGGGTCCGCCTCGCTCCCGACTTTGACGCCCCGCTTCCGCCGTCGGTCCTGGAGGCGTTTGAAAAGTGAGGGTTCTTCTAGACACCCATGCTTTCCTGTGGTGGATTGCCGACGATCCCAGGTTATCTTCCAAAGCCCGCAGCATCATCAGCAACGGTAACAATACGCTGTTCTTGAGCGCTGCCAGCGGCTGGGAGATGACCATTAAGACCAGACTTGGCAAGCTGGAGTTGCCGGATGACTTCAAAGAGTTTATCGCCGAGCAGCTTGTCATTAACGGTATCGATTCTTTGCCCGTGCAAATGCGCCATGCTTTACATATTCATACCCTGCCGCCCCTCCACCAGGACCCTTTTGATCGGATGTTGATCGCCCAGGCTCAGCTTGAAGACCTGCCCATCCTGACCGCCGATCCACAGATAGCCCAGTACCGGGTTGAAGTCCTATGGTGATAGCAAGAATTAACAGGACTATTCTGTCCTATCGCTGACGGCAGCCATAGCTTTCAACCAGTTTCGCATCAGGCTGGCGTAGCCCGAAAGACGCTTGTAAATCGTCTCGGCGAGTTCAGCGTTATATGTATGCACGGTCCGGTTTCGATCATCAGCCATTTCCAGACCGAGACGGACGCTATCCTCAGTGAGTAAACCTACCCTGAACGAAGCCCTTAGGACGCCCTTAGGGGAACCTACATCAATACCTTCAAATTCCCTGAGAAATCCCTGAGCTGCCTTCCACGCCGCTTCAAAGGTGTACTCAAATCGCTGGATGGCGGCATCGCGTTCAATCGGCGAGGGCGGGCGATTGAGATTTATAACTTCTTCCAGGGTCTCCAGGGCCCGGAGAGCCACCGAGATTCTTTCCTTTACTCGTTCCAAAGCAATCCCTCCCGCTCTACGCGCTCTCTGAAAGCCGGGCTAGCCTCTGAAAGGTCCACGAGATCCACCTGATAGGGAACATTGCTTTCCTCAAGAGCATCGCGGATCGCGCTCAAAAGCCCCCGCGGCAAAGGTTGCTTGGATAAAACAGCCACATCGACGTCCGAAGACCACCACGCATCATGCCGCGCCCGGGAACCAAAAAGGTACACACGGGCTTCAAACCCCCGAAGTCCCTGAAGCACAATACGCCGGACTTCCTCAAGGACTCCACCGTTCAATTTGTCGGATGCCACTCTGGTGTTCCCCATCGTGATATCACGTCCGTTTTCCAATGCATTCCATCTACATAAGTATATTGCCGGTCCGGATTTTCGGCAATCACCTTAGGCTTAAAAAAGTTTCTTAAAAATCAAGCCGAAATACGTGCCGGACATGGCTGGAAGAGCGTATCACCTGTTATATACGCAGCGCCGCCGTATCCACCTTAGGGACCAGCCCTGCTTGCGCGGCCCGGCTGAGCAGGGCGGTTACCGCCTCATACCCCGTCTCGCCTAAATCCATGGTGAACTCGTTCACGTAAAGCTTGATGTGCGCTTTTACTACTTCAGGGGACAGCTCTTGGGCGTGGCTCAGCACGTACTCCCGCGACGCCTCCGGGTGTGCCCAGGCATAGGCCAGCGACGCCCGGATCGAGCCGGCGACCGCCGGCAGATCCAGTGACCGGCGGGCGATGATCGCGCCCAGCGGAAGCGGCAGGTTGGTATCGGCCTCCCACCAGCCGCCTAGGTCGGCCAGGAGAGTCAGTCCGTACGAAGGGTAGGTGAAGCGCGCCTCGTGGATCACCAGCCCTGCATCAACCATACCGTCCCGCAACGCCGGCATGATCTTGTGGAACGGCAGAACCACGATCTCGCCCACGCCCCCCGGCACGTGTTCAGCGGCCCACAGCCGGAACAGCAAGTAGGCGGTTGATCGCTCGCTCGGTACCGCCACCCGCCTGCCGGCCAGCACCGCCGGATCGTCGGCGCCGCCTGCGCCGCTTTTCGTCAGCACCAGCGGCCCGCATCCTCTGCCCACCGCACCCCCGCACGGCAGCAGCGCGTACTCGGATAACACCCATGGCAGGGCCGCATACGAAATCTTGACCACCTCCGGCCCGTTGAAGCCGGCGGCCAGGCTGTTCGTGACGTCGATATCCGCATAGGTCACGTCAAGCTTCGGTGCACCGGGGATCAGTCCGTGGACCCAAGCGTGGAAAATGAACGTGTCGTTGGGGCAAGGAGAGAAGGCAATTCTCACCGCAATACCTCCGATAATACTGAGCTGGCTGCCTCCAAAACGTCCAGCGCCTCTTTGATACGCCATGCGGTCCGGTCGCGCGGACCGACCCGGTTAGAGACGGCGCGAAGCTCCAGAACTGGTACACCGCGCTCGTGCGCGGCAAAAGCCACGCCATATCCCTCCATGGCCTCGGCGGCGGCCCCCGGCACCCGTGCGGCCAACTCCGCGGCCCTCTCGGCCGTACCCGTCGCCGTCGACACGGTGAGCACAGGGCCGGCTACGACCGGCAACTTGGCCGCGAGCAGGGCCTCCGTCACACTGTGCACCAGGCCGGCATAGGCCCGGATGTGGGTGGAGCCGAAACCCAACTCCTCCAAACTGCTGAAACCTTCAGGGGTCTCAACTCCCAGGTCGGCGGCAACGATCTCGTCCGCCACTACAAGGGAGCCCACCTCGGCTTTACCTGGAAAGCCTCCGCCGATGCCGGCGCTCACGACCAGGTCGTACCTGGCGGTTGCCAACACCTTCGCCGTGTTGGCGGCGGCCGCCACCGGGCCAACGCCGGCCACCAAGACGTCAAACCGGCTATCGCCGCGCAGGCCGCGCAACACCGCTTCCCTCTCCGCCGAGACGGCCGTCATCACGAGAATACGCATTTCGCTTTTC
The DNA here is from genome assembly GCF_049818055.1 of Desulfosceptrum tomskiensis. Classification (GTDB taxonomy): domain Bacteria; phylum Bacillota; class Desulfotomaculia; order Desulfotomaculales; family JASEER01; genus JBFLVT01. The sequence goes on along the minus strand of NZ_CP187479.1, from coordinate 2,113,336 downwards.
ACCTTCAAGGCCGGAGCCGCTGCAAACCACCGGCTGATTGATCATATCATTTCCCTTAGCATTTCGACAAATAGTTATTTCCTTCCCTTTTTTCCCTGCTCCCCGGACAGCCGGAAAGAGCGGAGAGAGTGGGATTCGAACCCACGAAGAAAAACAGCCGATCAAGTCGGTGATTAAGTCTTCCCAGGAAGCAGATAGCCGTGCTTTTCAGCATGACCCAGGAGATAAAGAAAGGCAAATGCCGGGATGGCAATAATCGGCGTTCTAACCGCGAAATCAAGCGTTCCGTAATCCTCCGGACGCTTGGTGATCACCAGGGCGGCAGCAGTCTGTATATCGTCGGCCACCTCGACGATAGCGTCTCCTATCCCTATCTTGGCATCTTCCCTGTACTTGACCTCGATCAAAAGCCGTCCCACAGGCGAGTAATCAACCACTATGTCAATTTCTTTGTCCGCCTTTCCGGTCTGCCGGTAGTAGCCAACCCTCGTTTGCTGCCGGTAGTAAAAAGCGGCGACGTGCTTGTACACGGCGGTCTCCACGATTATCCCCATTTCATCCGGGTTCGTCAGGACATCGTCGGCCATGAGGACAGCATTCCTAATTGCGGCATCAGCGATGTAGACTTTAGGTTTTGCTTTTAGGGTTTTCTTCCCGCTGATTTCCACCGGATTGCTAATATAGATGAGGTTGGCTGCCTCCAGTATACTCAGGTAGTTCGAAACCGTTTGTCGAGCCACCCCGATTTCCTTTGCAAGGGTGTCAATGGTAATAAGTCCCCCGGAGTGAATGCAGATGTAGAGAAACACTTTTTCCAGCTCGGCAACATTGCGAACACTAAACAACGCGGTCAAATCCCTTTTTAAGACCTTATCGACCACGTCCTCCCGGAGTATTCTCTGCGCAAACGGCAGGTCATCTGAGAGTGCAATTTCGGGAAATCCACCGATCAACAAATAGCGATGGAAGTATTTTTCTAGCACGGAAAGCGACCGCATGAGGTCATCCAATTCATGCCGGGAAAGCCTTGCTAATTCGCTCGGCTTGATTTCCGGTCGCAGCTTGGGCCTGTCCCGTACATTGATCAACTCACAGTACTCATAAAAAGAGAGGGTCGGGATCCTGATGACCGTCCACCGTCCCACCCCGCTTTCGGCCGCCTGGGCGGCCAACACCGGGCTGGCGGAACCGGTTGCAACAATTTTCCACGTCGGGCGGTGGTCGTAGAAGTATTTCAGCCAACGGTCCCACTCGTGCGCATAGTGTACTTCGTCAAAGAAGAAGTAGAGGTCTTCGTTGCCACCGCCTACGTTAGTCTCGTAGATCTCAACCACTTCGTCTAAGGTACAGAACTTGAGAATGGGATGGTCCAACGATACATAGAGAATCTGCTTTCCAGGTATCCCCCGACCCAGCAAATCTTCGATGAGTTGGTATAGAATTGTTGTCTTCCCCACTCTGCGGGCGCCCGATAGAATCACTGAACGCCGGATCGTCGGGTGGTTAAGAACCTTATCTGCTTCGTAATAGGCAAATCTCCTTACCGGCTTCGTCGATTCTCTGGGGACATTGCCTGTCGTCCACCAGGGATTAAAAGAAAACAAGACCTTCAGCAGTCGCTCGCGGCTTATAATCACCATTGAACATCACCTATTTTACATTTTTGCCACTATTATTGTAACATATACTTTGCAAAAATCAAGGGTTGGGCCTGGTTGAGCCCTGATTCAAACAAAAAAGTGAGAGGTTAGCTTACATCTAACCTCTCACTTCTGAATTTAAAATGTAAGAACTCCGGCGCTTTCCTCTGTTTCGCGCCTCAGACTTCTCACATCTCAGTTCTTATATGGCGGAGAGAGTGGGATTCGAACCCACGAGGCGGATTTTGGTCCGCCTACTCGATTTCGAGTCGAGCGCCTTCGACCAGACTCAGCCATCTCTCCGCGTCGGTCTACTGTATTACAAATTGTGCGTTTGGCAACCGGCAAACCTCATTGTTCTTCCCGCAAGCGCCGGAAGAACTGCTGCATGATTGCCCGGCACTCTTCTGCCAAGATGCCCGGGACAACCTCCACCTGGTGGTTGAAGCGCGGTTCGCGCAGGAGGTCCAGCACAGACCCGGCCGCGCCCGCCTTGGGGTCGTCGGCCCCGTAAACCACCTTGCGCACACGGGCTTGCACAATCGCCCCCGCGCACATCGGGCAGGGTTCCACGGTGGAATAGAGCGTAGCTTCGCTTAAGCGCCAGTCGCCGAGCTTCCGGGACGCCTCGCGCAGGGCCAAGATTTCGGCGTGGGCTGTCGCGTCATCGAGCATTTCGCGCAGGTTGTAGCCGCAGGCCACGACCTGCCCATTGACCACCACCACGGCCCCCACCGGGATCTCGCCGAGGGCAAAAGCTTTCTCGGCCTCTTTCAGCGCCTCGCGCATGAAGCCCTCGTGTTTTTCCCGCTCCACCCTGCCGATCATAAGGATTTCAGGTGCCCGAGGTCGGAGGTCAGAATAGTAATCTCAAGAATGGTTCTGGTGAACTGCCGCAAATCAAACCTCCGGCTTCGTCTTTTCACTTCCTGCAACAATCATAAGAATACCGGATGACTAATCCTCCGCATCGGCTGGGCCGATGCTTCCTCTGTTTCCGACCTCCAACTTCTGACCTCTAACTAGTTTTAGAATCCGGAATCGCTTTAGCGATTCCTTCGTCTGTTCAGACCTCTGACTTCTGGCCTCTGACTTCTTTATTGGTGCGCCCGGAGGGACTCGAACCCCCGGCACGCGGTTTAGGAAACCGCTGCTCTTTCCTCCTGAGCTACGGGCGCAATTCTGTCGTCGGTCGTCGGCAGCGGTTTTCCGGGATGATGCTGGCTAAGATTTATGGAACTAATAAAATTGGAATTCGCCTGGCGAATTCCTTCAAGTCCGACGTCTGACGTCCGACGACTGATATCTGTTTTGTGGCGCGCCCGAAGGGATTCGAACCCCTAACCTACAGATCCGTAGTCTGTTGCTCTATCCATTGAGCTACGGGCGCACAATTTAGATATGTGAGGCGGGAAGTCAGTCGTGGGTAGCCCTGGGAACTCTCCGGGGTTAACTACTCACCTCTGACCTCTCACATCACACGTCTCAATTTAGATATGTGAGGCGGGAAGTCAGTCGTGGGTAGCCCTGGGAACTCTCCGGGGTTAACTACTCACCTCTGACCTCTCACATCACACGTCTCAATTTAGATATGTGAGGCGGGAAGTCAGTCGTGGGTAGCCCTGGGAACTCTCCGGGGTTAACTACTCACCTCTGACCTCTCACATCACACGTCTCAATTTAGATATGTGAGGCGGGAAGTCAGTCGTGGGTAGCCCTGGGAACTCTCCGGGGTTAACTACTCACCTCTGACCTCTCACATCGCACGTCTCATATGGCGGAGAGAGTGGGATTCGAACCCACGAGGCAGGTTTTGCCCGCCTACTCCCTTAGCAGGGGAGCGCCTTCGACCTGCTCGGCCATCTCTCCAAACTCGGTATACGGTCGCCGGACGCCGTCTTTAGGACGAACAACGCCGACAACCACCCTTAATCTTATCAAAAAAACCGTTCCCCGCTCCACTTCCGCCACCGACGTCTAACAACTTACTTTTTAATCCTGGAATTCGCCCCCGGCGAATTCTTTCGAGTCCGACGTCTGACGCCCGACTTCTGACGTCTGAAATGGCGGAGGGGGTGGGATTCGAACCCACGGAACCGCGTCAGGGTTCAACGGTTTTCAAGACCGCCTCCTTAAACCGCTCGGACACCCCTCCGTATGACCGCGGCTCAAGCAAAATTTAATATACCACAGACGCTTAACCCATGTCAAGGATACCGTATGAGCAGCATTTGCCTGTCAGCGCTTGATTTTCTTGGCATTGAGCATTGAGCGTTGAGATGATTGAAGGGTTCGGCAGCGCCGAATTCCTTTCCTCGTTAATCTCAGTGCTCAGTGCTTAGCGCTCACAGCCGAGAATTGAGCCCCTCTACACGGGCTCAATTCTCGTTATGCCGCCCATGTACGGCCGCAGCGCCTCCGGTATCACTACCGATCCGTCGGCTTGCTGGTAATTCTCCAGGATGGCCGCCACCGTCCTCCCCACGGCGACGCCCGAACCGTTTAACGTATGCACAAACTCCGCCTTGGCGCGCGGCTCGGGCCGGTACCTGATATTGGCCCGGCGGGCCTGGAAGTCAGTGAAATTGGAGCATGAGGAGATTTCCTTGTAGCTCTGGTAGCTCGGAAGCCACACCTCCAGGTCGTAGGTCTTCGCCGCCGAGAACCCTATGTCGCCGGTGCAGAGGAGGATGATCCGATAGGGCAGTTCGAGGAGTCTCAGCACCTCTTCGGCGTTGTGTACCAGTTTTTCGAGTTCCTCATCCGAGTCTTCCGGGCGGCAGAGCTTGACCAGCTCGACCTTATTGAACTGGTGCTGCCGGATCAGGCCCCGCGTGTCGCGTCCGGCCGCCCCGGCCTCGGCCCGGAAGCAGGCGCTGTAGGCTACAAAGTAAGCCGGAAGCATTTCAGCGTCCAGGATTTCGTCGCGGTAGTAGTTGGTCACGGGGACCTCGGCCGTCGGGATGAGGTAGTAGTCCTGGCCCTCGACCTTGAACATGTCCTCGGCGAATTTGGGCAGCTGGCCCGTACCGACCATGCTGGCCCCGTTGACCAAAAACGGCGGAAAGAGCTCGGTATACCCGTGACGGGTAACGTGCAGGTCCACCATAAAGTTGATCAGGGCCCGCTCCAGCCGGGCGCCAATCCCGCGGTAAAAACTGAACCTGGCCCCGCTGACCTTGCCCCCGCGCACAAAATCGATGATCCCCAGTTGTTCCCCCAGGTCCCAGTGCGCCTTGGGCGTAAACGCGAAGTTGCGCGGCTCGCCCCAGCGGCGGATCTCGACATTGTCCTCTTCGCCCTTCCCGTAGGGAACCGACGGGTGAGGAATGTTGGGGATCTGGAGCATCAGAGACTGGATGTTTTCCTCCGCGCGGCGGACATCCTCGTCCAGTTCCTTGATCCGCTGGGAAACCTCGCGCATCTGGACGATCAAATCATCGGCGGGCTGACGGGCCTTCTTCAGCCGGGCGACTTCTTCGGAAACAGAGTTGCGCCGGTTCTTGAGCTGCTCGACGGTAAACAGTATCTGCCGCCATTCGTCGTCCAGGTCGAGGAGCTGGTCGAGGTTGAAATCCACGCCCCGCTTCCTCAGTGCTTCCCGGACCGCGTCAGGGTTTTTGCGCACGAACTTCAAATCAAGCATCGTATCACCCCGTAATAGCTGTGAGCATTGCGCATTGAGCATTGGGCTTTGGGCGTTGAGCGTTGGGATACTTGAGGGGATTTCAGCAAGCTGAATCCCTTTTCCCTATTCCTTACAATCTCAGTGCACAGTGCTCATTGCTCAGTGCTATTCTGCGCACAGTGCCCAGTGCAGGCGCCTTCGGCGCCTAAAGACTTACCATTCGTACATCTATAATCCCGTTCACCTTGCGCATTTCGTCAAGCGCCGGGGCCGGCACCGGGCTGTCGATAACCAGCATCATCACGGCCTTGCCGCCGACAACCTTGCGCCCGACCTGCATAGCCGCGATGTTGACCTCGTGTTCCCCGAGCAGGGTTCCCACCCGTCCGATGATGCCGGGTTTATCGATATGCGGAACCACCAGCATATGCCCGCTGAGCACAGCGTCGACGCGGTAGCCGTCGATAAGGACCACGCGCGGGTCGGAACCCTGGAACAGCGTCCCTGCCAGCTCGTGCTGGGACTCGCTGGCGATGACCTTCACGGTCATCAGGCTGCTGTAGTCCTCTTCGCGGTCGGACTTCGTCTCGTTGACCTCGATGCCCCGGTTTTTGGCCACGATCATGGCGTTAACGAAGTTGACCCGCTCCTGCAGGATGGTGTCCAGGATACCCTTGACAATGGCCGTCGTTATCGGCGACACGGGCTTGTCAGCGAGCTCACCGCTGTAAGTGATCTCAACCCGCCTGATGCGCCCGGACAAAAGCTGGGCGTGGAAGCGGCCCATCTTCTCGGCCAGGTCGAGGAAGGGACGGATCGCCTTGAGGATGTCGGGACGCAGCGATGGAATATTGACCGCGTTTCGCACCAGATCTCCGCGCAGGGCGGCGATAATCTCCTCGGCGACGTCGGTAGCCACGCAAACCTGAGCTTCGCAGGTAGACGCACCCAGGTGGGGCGTACAGATAAAGTTTGGAAGTTTAAAGAGGGGGCTGTCGGTCTTCGGCTCCACCTCGAAGACGTCTAGGGCGGCGCCGGCCACTTTACCCGCAGTCATGCCCTCATACAGGGCGTCTTCGTCAACGATGCCGCCGCGGGCGCAGTTGATGATCCGGACACCCGGTTTCATCAGCCTGATGGCCCGCTCGTCGATCATGTGATAGGTCTCTTTGGTTTTGGGCATATGGACGGTGATAAAATCGGCGTTCGCGATGACCTCGTCGAGGCTCATCAGCTTGACGCCGAGTTCCTGCGCCCGTTCCTCGCTGATATAGGGGTCGTAGGCGATGACGTTCATCTCCATCGCCTGGGCCCTCTTGGCCACACCGCTGCCGATACGGCCCAATCCCAGGACCCCCAGGGTCTTGTTGCGCAGCTCAACACCTGTAAAGGCCTTTTTATTCCAAATTCCGGCCTTCATAGCCGCGTCGGCCTGGGGCACATTGCGGGCCAGAGCCAGCATCAGCGCCATCGTATGCTCGGTAGCCGCAATGGTGTTTCCTTCCGGGGCGTTGACCACGATGATGCCCTTTTCGGTGGCGTATTTCACGTCGATATTGTCCACGCCCACGCCGGCCCGGCCGATAACCTTGAGGTTGACGCCGGCATCCATAACCCGCCGGTTGACCTTTGTGGCGCTACGGACGATGATCGCATCGAATTCCGGGATGATGGCCACCAGTTCGTCCTCGGTTATCTTGTTCCGGACCTCAACTTCAATTCCCGGTTGCCCCAGCAGGACATTGACCCCTTCCTGCGCAACGTTGTCGGTTACCAGCACTTTCACTCCGTTACACCCCCAGAAAAACCTTTTGGGCAGCCTTGACGCCGGCCCCGAGAGTCACCCTGTGGCCCAGCTCGCCGAGCGCCATTTCAAGGGCGGCGAGGCCGCTAAGAACGTCCAGCTGATCGGCATAGCCCATGTGGGCGATGCGGAAGATTCTGCCTTTGAGCTCAGCCTGCCCGCCGGCGAACAGCACGCCATACTTGTCGAGCAGCAGCTTGCGCAAGGCGTCGACTTCAACGCCTTTCGGGCCCCGGACGGCGGTGACGGCGGGAGAAGCGACGTTTTCCGGCGGCAGGAGCTTGAGCCCCAGGGCCTTGACCCCGGCCCTGGTCGCCTCGGCCAGCAGCTTGTGGCGGGCGAAAACCTGCTCCAGCCCCTCGGCGAGGATCAGGTCCAGGGCCGCATCCAGCGCGTAGAACAAGGATACGCCGGGCGTATACGCGGTGTTCCACTTCTTATAAGCTTTCCTGGCCGCCTCCAGGCTGAAGTAGTAACGCGGCGAGCTGCATTCAGCCACGACCTTCCAGGCTTTCTCGCTCACGCTGATGAAGGCGAGGCCCGGCGGCACCATCAGGGCTTTCTGGCTGGCCGTCACGACGATATCCACGCCCCAAGCGTCGGTTTTAAGGTCGATGGCTCCCAGGCCGCTGACGGCGTCCACGCAGAGGATGGCGCGGTGGTCCTTCGTCAGCCGGGCCAACCCCTCGATGTCGTTGACGACGCCGGTGGACGTCTCGTTCTGCGTCGCCAGAACGGCCTTGATGCCGGGGTCGGCGGCCAGGCGCTCGCGCACCAGGTCCAGGTCGTACGGCTGGCCCCACTGAAAAGCCAACTCCTCGACCTCGGCGCCGAAGACCTGGGCCAGGTCGCGGAATCGTTCCCCAAACTTGCCGCCCACCAGAGCCAGGACCTTATCCCCGGGATTCACCGTGTTGGCGACGGCGGCTTCCAGCGCCCCCGTGCCGGAACTGGTCAGGATGAACACTTCGTTGCCGGTCTGCATCACCTGTTGGAGTTTGCCCGTGAGTTTTTCGGTGAGTTCGGCGAACCCCTTGCTGCGGTGACCGGTCATCGGGCGCGACAGCGCCTCGCTGACCTCCGGCGGCAGCGGCGTAGGTCCCGGAATCATCAGGCGCAGTTTTTTGGTCATTACTAGCTCTCTCCCCCTGGTCAGTACCTTTGACTGAAGTTTTTATGGAAATAAAAAAGCTCCTCGCCCTGGGAAAGGACGAGAAGCATTCTCCCGCGTTGCCACCCTTCTTGGCTCGCATGAGCCCGCTCGATCCGATAACGGTTCGGCACCGTCCCCGCTTACTCCGCTTTCAACGAGGCCCCCTTCGGGGAGGAATTCGCCACCGTCCCTGCCGGCTCGCACCGACCGCCGGCTCTCTGAAAAGGAGAAAGTGGGTACTTTTCCCCTGCACTGGGTTTACATATGCGTTTTTTCAGATGATGCCACTGATTTTACTATATCCTCGAACACAACGCAAGCCCTTTCTGCTTAACAGCCCATCAGGGGCTGTCAAGCAGCCTCATAACCCATGCTAACCAGCCAGATTTAAGAAATACTTGTGCAGTCTGAGGTCCTCGGTCAGTTCGGGGTGGAAGGCCGAGGCGACCAGCCTGTCCTGGCGGACCAGGACGATCTTACCGTCAAAGACGGCCAGGACCTCGACCCCCGGGCCGACGGCGGTGATGTAGGGCGCCCGGATAAACACCGCCCTTACCGGGTCGTCCCCCAGCGTAGGAACCGCCAGATCGGCCTCGAAACTGTCGACCTGGCGTCCAAAAGCGTTGCGCTTGACGGTGATGTTCATCAGACCGAGACGCGGCTGGTCCGACTCCTCGATGACCCTGGCCAGGAGCACCATGCCGGCGCACGTCCCCAGGATGGGCATACCCTGCTCCCCTCTGGCGCGGATCACCTCGAAGAGGTTGAACTCGTTCATCAGCTTGCCGATGGTGGTGCTCTCGCCGCCGGGGATAATCAGGGCCCGGCAGTCATCGAGCTGCTCGGGCTTACGGATTTCCACCGGGTCGTGCCCGCAGGCGCGGACCGCCCTGGCATGTTCGATAAAGGCCCCTTGCAGGGCCAGGATGCCCACTTTCATCTTATTACCAACCCCGGTCCTGCATGCGTTCGTGCGGCGCGATCGTGGAAATCTCGCGACCGGGCATGGCCTCGCCGAGCTCGCGGGAGACCTCGAGCAGGACCTGCGGGTCGTTGAAGTGCGTGGTCGCCGCCACAATCGCCTTGGCGCGCGCCGCGGGGTTGGCCGACTTGAAAATGCCGGACCCCACGAAGATGCCGTCGCAGCCGAGCTGCATCATCAGCGCGGCGTCGGCGGGCGTCGCGATGCCGCCGGCCGCGAAGTTCACGACGGGCAGGCGCCCCGTTTCCGCGACCTGGACCACCAAGTCGTAGGGAGCGCCCATTTCCTTGGCGGCCGATACCAGCTCCTCCTTAGGCAGTACCGTGAGGCGCCTGATCTCGTCCATCACCATGCGCATGTGGCGGACGGCTTCGACGACGTTCCCCGTCCCCGGTTCCCCTTTCGTGCGGATCATCGCCGCCCCTTCGGCGATGCGGCGCAGCGCCTCGCCCAGGTTACGCGCCCCGCAGACAAAAGGCACCTTAAAGAGGTGCTTGTTGATGTGAAACTGCTCGTCCACCGGCGTGAGCACTTCCGACTCGTCGATGTAGTCGACCCCCAGGGCCTCCAAAACCTGCGCCTCGACGAAATGGCCGATGCGGACCTTGGCCATCACCGGGATGGTCACGGCGTCCATAATCTTTTTGATCATGGTGGGATCGGCCATCCTGGCTACGCCGCCGGCCGCGCGGATGTCCGCCGGCACGCGTTCCAGGGCCATCACGGCGCATGCCCCGGCCTCTTCGGCTATCTTGGCCTGTTCGGGGGTGGTGACGTCCATGATCACCCCGCCCTTGAGCATCTCGGCAAGTCCTTTCTTTACCGTCCAGGTACCCTTCTCAACCATTCTTCTCTTAAGCCTCCGCTCTCTCAGTTAATCCGCTCCGTTACTATAGGCATTATCTTATACCAAGCCCCCGACAAAAAACAACATATCGGGACTGTTGAAAAACAGCTCTTATCCCGCCCTAAAAGCCGAACCCGGCACCAAGCCCTATTGAGTGCCGGGACGTTTTTTGGGCGGAACCAGGAACCTGGATTTACCTGACGACCAGGACCGGGATCTTGGAGATATGGATCACCTTGTGCGCCACGCTGCCGAGGACGATGTTCTCGAAGCCTTTGTGCCCTCTCTTGCCGACGGCGATGAGATCGAAATTGCGCCTCTCGGCGTAGCGGACGATGCGTTCGGCAGGGTCGCCGAAGCGCTTCTCGACCGTAATCTCGAAGCCCTCCTCGGCGAAGAAGCTCCGGTAGGACTCGGCGACCTTTTCCATATTGGCCTCGACCATTTCTTTCAACCCTTCGTGCATCACGAAAGAAAACTCTTCGGTGTCCTCGGCTTTTTCGTGGGCGGGAAAGACCATGATCACCGTAACCTTGACCTCGGGGCTCCATTTCATCATTTCCCTGACCGTTTCGGCAACGCGAAAGGATGGTTTTGAACCGTCCCCCGCCAGGAGAATCTTATAATCTGCCATCAACAAGGCCTCCTCTCTTAAATCGTTCGCACAGTATTCACGGAAGCAACATTTACCCCGATTCCTTAGTGCGCTCAATGCGCTTCCAGGAGAGTGCTGCAAAAAGCCAAGACGCTGGTTTTGGTACAGACGTCTTTCAGGGTACGACCGTGCTTTGGAAGTCACCCTGAGACCGCTCAGAAAGAGGTCCGAGGCGAGAGGTCAGAGGTCGGAACGGGAAGCGATCGCTTCGCGATCGCAAGTCTATAATCCTTAGAAATCTGCTTTGCGGATTTCATCAGGTCAGATTTCTGACTTCCGGCATCCGACATCCTTTTTGCCAGGCGCAGTTTTTCAGCGGTCTCCTAGCATTTTGCCAACAGGACGGGGCAGGGGGCCAAAGCCAGCACCTTGCTGCTTACACTCCCGATAAACAGTCCCTGGATGCCGCTGATGCCCCGCGGGCCGAGGATGATTAGGTCAAAACCGTGTTCCCGGGCGTAATCGCAGATTTCCTCGGCCGGGTTGCCCTTACTGAAATCGGTCTTGGCCGTGAAACCTTCGGCCTCGAGGATGTCGAGCGCCGCCTTGAAGACCTGCTGGCGCTCTTCGGCATACACGTCGTCGATCTTGCTGGCGTCTTTGTCCCGGCCGGTCGACACGAAAAACAGCTTGCGGCGGGCCATCCCCTTGGGCACATTGTGCACCGTAAAAATCGTTACCTCCAGCCCGGGGTTAAGATGCATGAGCTTGGCGGCTTGCGCCACCGCGTGCAGTGAGCATTCCGAACCGTCGGTGGGTACAAGGACTTTTTTGATCACGGCCGCTCCCTCTTTCTTTTTAATCTCCCGGCGCAATGCGGGCTACAGCGACCAGGGAGTCCCCTTCGTTGAGGCGCATGAGGGTCACGCCCTGCGCCGGCCTGCCCAGCACAGGCACTTCCTTAACGTTGATGCGGATCACGACCCCGGCCCTGCTGACCATGACGACCTCTTCACTCTTGTTGACGACCTCGAGGGCCACGACGTTGCCGTTGCGCTTCGTGGTCCTGATGGCGATGACGCCTTTGCCGCCCCGGCCCTGGGTCCGGAATTCGTTCAAAGCGGTACGCTTGCCGTAACCCTGTTCGGTCACGATCAGCAGGTCCGCCCCCGGGTGCACGTGGAACATCCCGATAACCTCGTCGCCGGGCCTCAGACTGATGCCGCGGACGCCCCGGGCCGTGCGGCCCATGGGCCTGACGTCGGTCTCCCTGAACCTGATGGCCAGCCCGCGCTTGGTCCCGATGACGACCTCGTTGTCGCCGCCGGTGATTTCGACGTCGACGAGCTCGTCGTCCTCGTCCAGGCTGATGGCGATCAGCCCGTCGCGCCTGACGGTGTCGAACTCGTGCAGCCGGGTCTTCTTGACGATGCCGTGGCGCGTCGCCATCAAAAGGTAGGCGTCCTCGTCGAAGTCGGTCACCGGGATGACGGCGGTGACGTCCTCGGCCCCGCCCAGAAGCAGGAGGTTGACCAGCGGGGTGCCCCTGGCGTGGCGCCCGGCCTCGGGTATCTCGTAAACTTTAATCCTGTAAACCTTGCCCTTCTGGGTGAAGAAGAGCAGGTAATCGTGCGTCTTCGTAACAAAGAGGTGCTGGACGAAATCCTCGGTCTTGGGCTCGACGCCGGTAACGCCCCGTCCGCCCCGGCGCTGGCTGCGGTAAACGGAGAGCGGCATCCGCTTGGCGTAGCCCTGTTTGGTGATCGTCACCACCACGTCTTCGAGGGGGATGAGGTCCTCGGGCCGCATGTTGGTCTCATCCCGCCGGATCTCGGTGCGGCGGGGGTCGCCGAACCGGCGCTTGATCTCCGCAAGTTCATCCTTGATGACGGCCATGATCTTCTGCTCGTCGGCCAGGAGACCCTCCAGGTACTCGATCCTGGCCACCAACTCCCTGTACTCCTCTTCCAGTTTCTCGCGCTCGAGCGCGGTCAGGCGCTGCAAGCGCATGTCCAGGATGGCCTGCGCCTGTTTTTCGGTGAGGCCGAAGTTCTCCATCAAGGCCTGCCTGGCCGTGTTGACGTCCCGCGACCGGCGGATGGTCCTGATGACCTCGTCGAGGTGCTGCAGGGCGATGCGCAGGCCCTCGACGATGTGCAGGCGGTTCCTGGCCTGCTCGAGGTCGTAGCGCGTCCTCCGGGTCACCACCTCACGCTGGTGACTGAGGTAGAGCTCCAGGATTTCCTTCAGCCCCATGACCCTGGGTTGCCCGTCGGCGAGGGCCAGCATGATCACGCCGAACGATTCCTGGAGCTGCGTATGCTTGTACAGCTGGTTCAGGATGACATTGGCGTTGGCGTCCCGGCGCAGTTCCACGACGACCCGCATTCCGGTGCGGTCCGATTCGTCGCGCAGGTCCGTAATGCCGTCGATCTTCTTTTCCTTGACCAGTTCGGCGATTTTCTCCACCAGCCTGGCCTTGTTCACCTGGTAAGGGAGCTCAGTGATGATGATGGCCTGCTTGCTGCCGATCTTGTCGATCACCGCCCGGCCCCGGACCTTGAAGCTGCCCCTGCCGGTCCGGTAGGCGCTGCGGATGCCCTGGCGCCCCATGATGATCCCGCCCGTGGGGAAGTCGGGGCCCTTGATATAGGTTAAAAGTTCTTCCATATCGGCTTCGGGGTGGTCGATCAGGTGGATGACGCCGTCAATCACCTCGCCGAGGTTGTGCGGGGGGATGTTGGTGGCCATGCCCACGGCGATGCCCGACGAGCCGTTGACCAGCAGGTTGGGAAAACGCGAGGGCAGGACGACGGGCTCTTTCGTCGTCCCGTCGTAGTTGTCTATGAAATCTACGGTCTCCTTCTCGATGTCGGCCAGCATCTGGGGCGTGATTTTCGCCATCCGCACCTCGGTGTACCGCATCGCCGCTGCGGCGTCGCCGTCCACCGACCCGAAGTTGCCGTGCCCGTCAACGAGCGGGTAGCGGCTGGAAAAATCCTGGGCCAGGCGGACGAGGGCGTCGTAAACAGCGGTGTCGCCATGCGGGTGGTAGGCCTTCAACACTTCGCCGACGACGTAAGCCGACTTGCGGTGGGGTTTCTCCGGGGTGAGGCCGATCGCGTGCATGGCGTACAGGATCCGCCTGTGCACGGGCTTGAGGCCGTCGCGGACGTCCGGCAGGGCTCGTCCCACGATGACGCTCATGGCGTAATCCAGGTAGGACTGGCGCATCTCCTGGTTGATGTCGATTGAAATGATTTTCCCGGGGTCGGCGGCCAAAAAAAAGCACCCCCAGAACAGAAGTCAGAGGTCAGAAATCGGATGCCGGAGGTCGGATGTCAGACCTCCGGCATCCAGCTTCCGACCTCTTTTTGACATAAGTTTCTATATTGTTTAGTATACCAAAAAAAAGCAACAAGCCAAACGCTTTTCCACGGTCCCGGGAAGCCGCTCGAACCGGGACCTCCTATCACCTTGTCTCCCGGGGAGCGGCGTTCTGCCTTTCCTCGTTTCTGATAAAAACCTGCAGCTCGGCAACAACCTTATCAAGCGGTATGGCCCTGGCTTCCGCGACCAGTATCGGCCGCCCGAAGCTGAACCCGTCCTCCCTTTCGACCGGCTCTCTTGGACGGCTGGGCAACCCTTCGTGACTGCCGAACCACTTGCAGCAAACGGGGTAAGGCGAGTGAAAGGTAAAACTGTGGTCACCGGCGGTCACCCTGAACTCAAACAGACTGTAATAGTGATGGTCCTCCCGGCACTTCTTGCATTTCCCCGCCGCAAGGATGTACGTCTTGTAGTCCTGTCCCAGGGCGTTGGCTTCACGGCGGCAGGACGGGCAAAGGAGCACGCGGCTTCCGCCGTCGACGAAACCCGCGCTCAGACCGTCCTCGACGCCGAAGTTGCGGGTCATCGTCCGCAAGACCTGCCCTTTCAGCATATAAAGGTGCTGGTGCCCCGCCTTGGCGTAGTGATTGAGGTGAAACAGGTAATAGGCGGCCCGTAGCAGTACCGCCATCCGCTCCGGCATCAGGTTCAGCGACTCCAGGAAATCTTCCTCCTGGTACCGTACCTTACGGACCTTAATCATGGACGCCAAGGATACGGTCGTGTTCCCCTTTGGCCGGTTCAGCGTTCTCTTATTCTGCCAGGATTTCTTAACCTCCGGCATGACCGCCGCCAGTTTTTCGACTTCCTCCCGCGAGAACCAGAGTTCCTTGCCGTACTTGCCGTCGCCGATAGCCGTCACGCAGAGCCTGCCCTCGCGCACGAGCAGCCTCACCTCCGCCAGACTGATGCCCAACTTCTTGGCGACCTCGAAGGCCGGCATTGTTCCGTGCGGATTCACCAGTCACCCCTCCCGCGAAAAAAGGCGGCCCCATCAATCCGGCCGTAACGTTATACTACTACTTTTTACAGGCCAAGACATCCTGGCAAGTGCTAGGAAACAATGGGGCACTGAGCGTTGAGCATCCCGTGGGATGGGGAATGCAAGAAA
This sequence comes from Desulfosceptrum tomskiensis, assembly GCF_049818055.1. Lineage (GTDB taxonomy): Bacteria > Bacillota > Desulfotomaculia > Desulfotomaculales > JASEER01 > JBFLVT01. Next base: position 2,098,186 of record NZ_CP187479.1, on the reverse strand, counting down.
AACGGGATTCGGCGGCTACCGAATCCCTGCAAAACGAAACAGTCGACTTCCGTGTTTTGGAGGAGAGAAGTGGGAGTCGAACCCGACCCCAGCTTGCGAGGCTGGCCGACGGATTTGCAGTCCGCGGGGAGCACCGGCTCCTTTCTCTCCGAAGAGATACATTTGCCATAAAGCATTACAATCCTTTATGTAATCTATGCTATTCTGTTATTTTTATTAAACCGTTACCGCTATAGGCCTGACGAACCCCGAACGGCTTCGGACGGGTTGTTACCAAGTCAGTATAATAACCTATTGTCATAGCCGCTATTACAGGATGCAATGGCAAAATGGGCGAATTATCGTTAGTTAGCAATTATCGGGAATGGAGGTGTTGGCAGAAGCATTGTCTCTGTTTCCGGCGGTGCAAGAAGGCCCGCCGGCGGGAGCCGCCGGCGGGCGAAACGCCGCCAAGAAAGTTCACGTTTAGGAGGTTCAGCAGTGAAAGAAAAAGGCATCATCGTTCTTGCCGGCATCGTCGTCGGCTCCCTAGCCGTGGCCTTGGCCGTAGCCGGGAACCCGGGAAACATGGGTGTTTGCATCGCCTGTTTCCTGCGCGATATCACCGGCGGCCTGGGGCTGCACCAGGCGGCTAAACTGCAGTACGTCCGGCCCGAGATCCTGGGCATCGTCATCGGCGCTTTCTTAATGGCCGTGTCCACTAGGGAATTCAAGGCCGTGGGCGGGGCCGGCACCTTTACGCGCTTCGTCCTCGGCTTTTTGGCCATGATCGGGTTTCTGGTGTTTCTCGGCTGCCCGCTGCGCGCGGTGCTGCGGTTGGCCGCCGGCGACTTGAACGCGCTCCTGGGCCTGGCCGGCCTGGCCGCAGGCGTGGGCATCGGCGTCTTCTTCATCGGCAAGGGGTTTTCCCTGGGACGCGCCCTTCCCCAGAACAGGAGCAACGGCTACCTGTTTACGTTTGTCATTGCTTTTATTCTCCTGATCGTGCTGGCGGCTCCCGCATGGTTCTTCGCCAGCAAGGAAGGTCCCGGCTCTATGCACGCGTCTGTGCTGCTCTCGCTCGGTGCCGGGCTGCTTGTCGGCGCCCTGGCCCAGCGCTCGCGCTTGTGTTTCGTGGGCGGCATCCGCGATCTGATCATGTTCCGCGACACTTACCTGTTTACCGGCATGGCCGTTATTTTTGTAACCGCACTGATCGGTAGCCTGCTCGTCGGGAAATTCCACCTTGGCTTTGAGAACCAGCCGCTGGCTCATACGCAGGGGGTTTGGAACTTTCTCGGCATGACTTTGGCCGGGTGGGCTTCCGTCCTTCTCGGCGGCTGCCCCCTGCGGCAGCTGGTTTCGGCCGCGGAGGGCAATACCGATTCCGCGGTTACCGTTTTCGGCCTCATCCTGGGAGCTGCTTTCGCCCACAACTTCAAGCTGGCGGCGGCTCCAACGGGCGTCCCCGCCGGCGGACAATACGCCGTGGTTATCGGACTGGTTGTCGTGGCCTTGATCGCGGTAGCCCTGACCTATGTGAAAACCCCCGTACAAGGGAGGGTGGCAAGTGGACAAAAGGCATGTTGATACCCGCGGCCTGCTTTGCCCCGAACCGATGCTGATGGTCAAACGGGAAATCGAAGCCATGGATTCGGGAGTGATTGAGGCGCTGGCGGACAGTTCGGCGGCCCGGGAGAACATCAAGCGGCTGGCGCTGTCCAAGGGCTGGAAGGTGGAAATCAGGTCGCAAGAAGGCGACTATCTCCTTACGCTGAGCAAATAATTTCCCAACAACTTGACAACATCGCAAGGTAACGCCGCGGTAGCCGCCGGGGCGTTACCTGTTGGAACCCTGCGTATCGGGGCTGTTGAAAGACTTCGCCTGGCTTTGTCACGCTCGCCGCCCAGTGCTCACGTACCACCCAGTACGCTCCGCGCTGGCCAGCTTCGCCTTCCGCGCCATGCTCGTTTTTGAACAGCCCCCATTTTTTCAACAGGCCGTACCGCCAGGATATTCTTTCATGCCCCCTCATAGGTATATGGTGAAACCGATCGGGGGGCTTTGGACCTTTGGCGAATCGTGGCAACCCCTTACGACTGTGGTGTTTTCTATTTTTCCCGCGTTACAGATATTCATCGCGATTCTGGCTGGCGCTCCTTTTACTTTTACTGGTCGTGATCGTCCTTTACGGCATAAGGCGCTTTTCCATCGTAAGCGTGAAGCCCGACACGGACCGTACCCGGGCCGTCATAGTAATCAATTTCCTGTTGCCCATGCGCCAGGAATCTTTATGCTCAAGGCTGAGGATCGCGCCCGAAATCCCTAAAACAGGAGTAATTTGTGAAACCGAATGGCTGGGCCCGACTACTCTGGTTTTACGATTGCAACAGCAAGGGGAGCCGCAAGGACAACTCTTAAAGTTCCAAATCGATCGTGCCCCCACGATTATCCCTTTCATCAGCAAAAGCGTTACCGGAAAGGTCAGGCCCCCAGTGCCGATTAGGCTAATGTCAAAAGTTCTCGCAGACAAAATACCCTCCCGGGGTCCGGTACCCATCGTCTTTAATACACCCGTCAATCTCCACAGTCTTAAAAGATCGGTGGTTCTTCCCATACCCGGGGATTTGACGCCCCTTCGGCTTTCTGTCGACGGTAAGAGTTTCACCGACTACAGCCGCTGGCAGTACACGCCGGAGAAGCCCTTTCAAAACGATACAACCTACCGGATTATCATCAAAGCGGGTCTTCGCAGCATGGGTGGAAGTGTTTTAAATGGCCGAGAGGAAATCGCTTTTACTACAGCAAGAAAACCAAAAGTCGTCAGCACTAACCCGCGTGACGGCGAAAGAAAGGTTCACCTTTACCGTACCATAGAATTCGTTCTCGACCAGGAGATCTCATCCGCTTGCGTCAAGGTCATAAGTCTTCGGGAAGGAACCAGCGTGCCGGGAAATACGGAGGTTAAACAAGGCTCCGTTGTCTTTCGGCCGGCTTACTCGTTTCTGCCGAACACCTGGTACAAAGCCGTTCTGCAGGCCGAGTCGGCGCATCTCGAAAGCCTGGACAAATACAAAATCACTTTTACGACGCTGGATTTGGGGAACAAATACTGGGTCGACGTTAAACTGGGCGAAAGGCATACGGCCACCGTCTACAAGGGAAGCAAGGTGGTCCGCCGCATGCCGGTGTCCGGAGGGCGGCCGGATAGCCCCACCCCGCTGGGCTGTTTCTACACTCAGGACCGCGGTCATGCCTTTTGGTCGGCCCGGTTCGGCGAGGGGGCCACCTACTGGGTGCGCCTGGTCGGACAGGTGCTCATCCACTCGGTGCCCAAAGACCACCGGTGGAAAACCAAAGAAGAAGAACACGCCAAGCTCGGCCTGCCGGCGAGCCACGGCTGCATACGCATGGATGAAAAAGACGCCAAGTGGTTTTTTGAAAACATCCCCCGAGGGACGATGGTGATCATCCATCACTGATTTATGCATCAAGAACCCCCGCTATGCTCTTCCCGTCGGTCTCCCGGCCAATCTTGCCGGCTTTATAGCATCGGTGATCGTCTATAAAATTGTCTTTTCTTAAATCAGCTTGACAATGGAGCCTCGCGCGAACCTCCGGTGAAACGCATGGTTAACATGATTAAGATGCCCGCGCCGGGTTAAATATGTGGGGGCAAACGGGGCTTTAGCAGCACCTGGGAAAAACAGAACCCCATCCGTTTGAGACGGGGTCCCCTTATCGCTCGTAGCGATAACATACTCGTCGGCTCCGCTCCCCCTAGCGGAGAAGAAGAACGCGGGGTTAAACATCCAGGTTCCTGACCTCCCTGGCGTGGCGCTGGATAAACTCCCGCCGCGGCTCGACCTGGTCGCCCATCAGCGTGGAGAAGAGTTCCTCGGCGGCCATGGCGTCCTCCAGGTTGACCTTCAAGATGGTCCGCTTCTCGCGGTCCATGGTGGTGTCCCAGAGCTGCTCGGGGTTCATTTCACCGAGACCTTTGTAGCGCTGGATCGTTACGTCTTTCCCCAATTCCTCCAGGGCTTTCTGCAGTTCCCTGTCGCTGTACAGGTAGCGTTCCGCCTTGCCCTTTTTGACCTTGTACAGCGGGGGCTGGGCGATGTAGACGTACCCCTTTTCCACCAGTTCCCGCATGTAGCGGTAGAAGAAGGTCAGGAGCAGGGTGCGGATGTGCGCGCCGTCGACGTCGGCGTCGGTCATGATCACGATCTTGTGGTAGCGCGCCTTGGCGATGTCGAAGTCCTCGCCCACGCCGGTGCCGATAGCCGTGATCAGGGCGCGGATCTCCTCGTTCCCGAGGATTTTGTCCTGGCGCGCCTTCTCCACGTTCAGGATCTTGCCGCGGAGCGGCAGGATGGCTTGAAAACGCCGGTCCCTACCCTGCTTGGCCGAGCCGCCCGCGGAGTCGCCCTCGACGATGAAGAGCTCGGCTTCCCGCGGGTCGCGCTCCGAACAGTCGGCGAGTTTTCCCGGCAGGGTGCTGCTCTCAAGGAGACTCTTGCGCTTGGTGAGTTCCCTGGCCCGCCGCGCCGCCTCGCGGGCACGGGCGGCGAGCACGGCCCTGTCGATGATCCGCCGGCCCACGGCCGGGTTTTCTTCCAGGAAAATCATCAGGTGCTGGGAGACGACACCGTCCACGATGCTGCGGACATCGCTGTTGCCCAGCTTGGTCTTGGTCTGTCCTTCAAACTGCGGCTCGGGGACCTTGACGCTGATGACGGCCGTAAGACCCTCGCGGATGTCCTCGCCCGCCAGGACGCCGTTTTTTAAAAGGTTATACTTCCTGGCGTAGTCGTTGACGACGCGGGTCAGCGCCGCCCGGAAACCGGCCTCGTGCGTCCCGCCGTCGATGGTCCGGATGGTGTTGGCGTAGGAATAAATCAACTCCCGGTCACTGTTGACGTACTGGAAAGCGATCTCGACAACCACGTCGTTCTTCTCGTCGCTCATGTAGATCGGCTGTTCCGGCAGGGTTTCTTTCCGTCCGGAAAGCTGCCTGACGAAGTCCCGCAAGCCCCCCGCGTGGTGGAAGTCCTGGGACTCGTCGGTGCGCTCGTCGATAAAACGGATGGTCACCGTCGGGTTCAGGAAGGAAAGCTCCCTAAACCGCTGGGCCAGCGTCTCGAAGTCGAAACTGGTGACCTCGAAGATCTCGGCGTCCGGCTTGAAGGTGACCCTGGTGCCGGTGCCCTCAGCCTCGCCGATCTCTCCCATGTCGCTCGCGGGCAGGCCCCGTTCGAAAACCTGCCGGTAAAGCCGCCCGTCACGGGATACTTCCACCTTGAGCCACTCCGAGAGGGCGTTCACCACCGAAATGCCCACGCCGTGCAGGCCTCCGGAAATCTTGTACTGCCCGCCGCCGAACTTGCCCCCGGCGTGCAGCCTGGTCAGCACGACCTCGAGCGCGGGACGCCCGACCGTCGGGTGGATGTCGACGGGGATGCCGCGGCCGTTGTCGGTGACCGTCACCGAGTTGTCCCGGTGAACGACGACCTCAATGAAATCGCAGTAGCCGGCCAGGGCCTCGTCGATGCTGTTATCGACGACCTCGTACACCAGGTGGTGCAATCCCCTGGGCCCCGTCGACCCGATATACATGCCGGGACGCTTGCGAACGGCTTCAAGGCCCTCCAGTACCTGGATATCCTCGGCGCCGTAGCCGTGGACGGTCTGGTGATTTTCCAACAAACAGGCCTCCTCAAAAAACACACTCTAATTATTTATTTTAACACATATACCCCTTTTTCAGAGGCGCGCAAAAAATGCACCTCCCTCAAAGTCTATTCAAAAGCATCTCAAGTTACGGCTGCCAGTCAAGGCCGGACCTTTTTTTCAGCGTTCCGCACGATATCGGCGAGAGGTAGACCTTGTCGCTCGTGATGACGAAGGAGCGGTGCTTTTCGCCTTCCTCGATGATCGCCTCGAGGAGTCCCTCGTCACGCGCCATTTTGAGAAAATCCTTGGTGCTGTTGGCCATCTTCGTCTGCAGGTCCAGGATCGCGATTACGTCGCTCTTCAGTACCATCACGTCGGCTCCCAAATGCAAAAACACCTGCGTCTCCCCCTCTCAACTACTTACCGACTACTGAATACCGACTTGATACTGCCGTTTTCCACTCTAAAAACTTTTCCTTCCTTGCCCGCGGGTATCTCGCTATCGCCCACCGTCACGAAAACCTGTGCGTCGTCGCCGAGCTTTTCAAGGATCTTTCGTCTCCGTCCCCTGTCCAGTTCGAAGAAAACATCGTCGAGGAGCACCACCGGCGTTTCGCCGGTAAGCTCCTTCCAGAGGGCGACCTGGCAGAGCTTTAGGGCCAGGACGATCGACCTCTGCTGCCCCTGGGACCCGAAGACCCTGGCCTCCCTGCCGTCGATCAGGACCGACAGGTCGTCGCGGTGGGGACCCGCCATGGTCTGCCTCATTTTCATTTCCCGGGACCCGTTTTGCTCCAACGCCTCGCGCAGAGCTCCGGCGATCCCGGCAGCGCTGAGCTCGCGCAGGACGGCGGCGCTGCGATAGCGCAGGCCAACCTCTTCCCCGCCGCCCCACTCCTTGATCATTTCTTCAAGGAGCGGAGTCACCCTCTTCAGCACCTGAAGCCGGTGCATAATTAATTCGCCGCCGAGAGCCGCTAACCTCTCCGTCCAGAGCGCAAAGCTTTCTTTATCCCCCGGGGCGGCGCGGAGCAAGGCGTTACGCTGGGCGAGGGCGCGGCGGTATTCCCGCAGAGCGGCGGTATAGCCGGGACTGAAGACGCTCATCTCAAAGTCTAAAAACCTTCTCCTCTCCTGCGGGCCGCCCTTGAGCAGCAGCAGGTCGTCCGGTGTAAACAGCACGGCCCCGAAACGGGAAGCAAAATCCTCCTGGTTGACCCGCTGTCCGGCGATGCTCAGCCTCTTGCCCTTCTCTTCCTGCACGCACAAGACCCGCGTAAGCAACCCCCGGTGTTCGAGGTCGGCCGTGACCCGCGCGCCGGGCCGCCCCCACAGGACCACTTCGCCAGCCCGCGCGGCGCGCAGCGAAAACCCCCGCAGGGCGAAGTACAGCGCCTCGATGAAGTTTGACTTTCCCTGGGCGTTGCGCCCGCTGATGACGTTGAACCGCGGGTGGGGTTCGACGCGGAAATCCGTGTAGTTCCTGAAGCTTTGTGCTTCGACGGTGCAAATGCAAAGGCGGCTCACACTGTTAGACCATCCGTACAGGCAGCACCAGCGCAAAATACGACCCGTCGGGAACCGGTCTTATAACCGACGGCCCTATGGGACCGTTAAACTCCAGGGAAACGGTATCGTTTCCCGCGGCACGCAGCGCATCGATCAGGTAATTGGCGTTAAAAGCCACCTGGATGTCCTCGCCCTCCAGCTCGGCGGCGACCTCCTCCAGGACTGAACCCACCTGGGAACGGGCCGAAACGGTCAGCGTCCCGTGCTTGACGGCCAGGACGACGACCGGCGCGTCGTCCCTGGCCAGCGTCGCAGCGCGCTCAACGGTGCGCGTGAGTTCCGCCGGATTGATGTCTAAAATCCTGGTTTTATATCCTTTCGGGACAACCTGGCGGTAATCGGGAAACTGCCCTTCAATCAGCCTGGTCAACACCCGCGCGTGGCTTAAGGAAAACGAGGCGTAACTTTCGGCCACGGCCACCTGAACGTTTTCGCCCTCAAACCCTCCCAGCAGGCGGGCCAGCTCGCCCAGGGCCTTGCCTGGAATAATGATGTTCGTAAGTTTGGCCTCGCTGCCCGGAAGGTCGGCCCTACGCAGGGCCAGACGGTGGGTGTCGGTGGCCACCGCCCTGATCTCCTGTTCCTCGATTTCCAGCAGCACCCCCGTGAAAATCGGGCGGAGCTCGTCCTGCCCCACGGCATAGACGACCTGCCTGACGACATCTCGCAACAAGTCGCCCTGTACCGCAAAGGCCACTTTTGGGGCGACCTCCGGCAGCTTCGGGAATTCCTCGGCGCTGTAACCGTTCAGCATAGCCTCGGCGCGCCCGTAACGCAGGCTGACGGAGTAGGACGACAGCTCGGCGACGAAGGAAACCGTCCCATCCGGCAGTCTCCTGACAATTTCGGCAAAATACCTGGCCGGCAGAACGACCGCTCCGGGGATGATTTCTGTTGCCGGCAGGATGCAGCTGACGGACAGTTCCAGGTCGGTGCCGGTAAAGGTGATGCCCTCTTCCGAAGCCTCGACCAGGATGCCTTGCAGGACAGGCATCGGGCTGCGCGCCGCGACGGCCCTCTGCACGGTGGTGATTCCCGCCAGGAGGTTGTCTTTCGTGGTTTTAAAGCGCAAAGCTGTTCACCTCTCGCGTGTTACAAAACGGGTTGATTAATTATCTGTTTAAAATAATAAAGTTTTAATAGTGGTAGCCGTAGTAGCTGGTGATATGTGGACATGCCGTCCCGTAGCAGCCCGGTGGGGACCGCCCGCCTGTGCACAATTTGTTAATCTTCTTTGATTCTGTTTAACAACGCGGCGACCAAATCCTGAAGCGATTGGTCTCTGGTCAGTTCCTCGGCGATTTTTTCGCAGGCGTGGAGGACGGTGGTGTGGTCCCTTCCGCCGAACTCCTGGCCTATCTTTGGCAAAGAAAGGTCGGTAAGCTCGCGGACGAGGTACATCGCCACCTGCCTGGGGAAAGCCACGTTCCGCGTCCGTCTCTTGGCCTTAAGCTCATCGGGCCGCAGCCGGAAGTAGTCGGCGACGATCTCCTGGATCAGGGTGCAGTTGATCTGCCGAGGTTTCTTCGGCGGGACGATGTCCTTGAGGACCTGGGCCGCCATCTCGGAGGTGATCTCGGCGTTGGTCAGGGTGGCGAAGGCGACCACACGGTTGAAGGCCCCTTCCAGCTCCCGGATGTTGGACTGGATGCGGTCGGCGATGTAGAGCAGGGTTTCATCGGGTACGGTGATCGCTTCGGCCTGGGCTTTTTTACGCAGGATGGCCACCCTGGTTTCCAGGTCGGGTGGCTGGATGTCGGTGATCAGGCCCCATTCGAACCGCGAGCGTAGCCGTTCTTCCAGCGTCGGGATCTCCTTCGGAGGGCGGTCGCTGGAGACGACGATTTGTTTGGCCGCCTCATACAGGGTGTTGAAGGTGTGGAAAAACTCCTCCTGTGTGCGTTCCTTGCCGGCCAGAAACTGGATGTCGTCGATGAGGAGGATGTCGATGCTCCTGTACCTGGCACGGAACTGGGCGGTCTGGTCGTCGCGGATGGAGTTGATCAACTCGTTGGTAAACTTTTCGGAAGTAACGTAGGACACCCTGAGGTAACCGGACTTCTGCAGGATGTAGTGACCGATGGCGTGCATGAGATGGGTCTTCCCCAGCCCCACGCCACCGTATATAAACAGCGGGTTGTAGGCCCGCGCCGGTGCTTCGGCCACGGCTTGGGAGGCGGCGTGGGCGAAACGGTTCGAATTGCCTACGACGAAACTGTCAAAGGTATAGCGGGGATTTAGTTGGGCGATATTATCCTCATTTTTGTCCAGAGGCCTGGCGGACAGGTTGTGCACAATGTCGGGAACTTCGCGGGACAACAGAAACTTCAGGCCGACCTCGCAACCGGTGACCTGTTCGAAACATTGTTTAATCATGGGCGTGTATCTTTCGTTCAGCCAGTCCCGGGAGAAGTTGTTGGGAACTTCGATCAGGATGGTGTTGTTGTAGAAAGCGATAGGCTTTAAGGGTTTCAACCAGTGCTCGAACGACTGGCGGTTCAGCTTTTGGTCCAACGCCTTCAAGACCTGTTGCCATGCTTCGAGAATTTCGGCCGGGACCATTGGCATCCCCCGTTTTTAAGAATCTTGATTATCAACAAAAGTAAAACACAAATTATGTACAAGCTGTGTAAAATCGGTGTTTTTGGACAAGTAAATGGTACCAGATTTTTCAGGACTTATCAACAAACAAAATAGGCCTCCAGGGACGGTGACACCTATTCGTTATTGACTGGCCGAGGACGTATACTATATAATGATTTTTGATGTCTAGCTTTTTAGGAGACGGTCTGTTGCCCGGGAGGTGAAAGGCGTGAAACGAACCTACCAGCCGAAGAAGCGCAAAAGAAAGAGAGTGCACGGGTTTTTGAAGCGCATGGCCACTCACTCCGGGCGCAAGGTAATCAGCCGGAGGCGCGCGAAAGGCAGAAAACGTCTGTCAGCCTAAGGCCGCTGTAAGGTGGCCTTTTTATCATTATAGGGAATTTTTATGACAGACGGTGTTTATGGGAATAATCACCATTAAAAGCAACGCCGACTTTCGCAGGGCTTATGCCCGGGGTGCCAGCCGCGCCGGGCGGAGCTTGGTGCTGTACCGTTTTGCCAACGAGAAAGCTTTTTCCCGTTTCGGTTTCGTGGTCAGCAAGAAGGTCGGCAAAGCCGTGGTCAGGAACCGCCTGCGCAGGGTGCTCAAGGAAATCTGCCGCCGCAACGAAGGCGCGTTTGCTCCCGGCTGTGATTACGTTGTCGTGGCGCGGCTCCGGGCCGCCGATGAGGACTACGGAACGCTTGAAGAGCAACTCTTGTCATTGGTGAAGGGATTGAAATGAAGAATTTCATTACCGCCCTGATGGTTGCCTTGATCCGCATCTATCAGCTCGCCGTTTCACCTCTCTTCCCTGCATGCTGCAGGTATTACCCCAGTTGCTCCGAGTATGCGGTACAGGCCCTGCACAAGCACGGCCCCTTCCGTGGATCGTACATGGCGGCGAGGCGCCTTTTGCGGTGCCATCCCTGGTCGCCGGGAGGCTACGACCCAGTTTAGAGAAGTGAGTGATGAGAAGTCAGAGGTGAGTAACTTGCAGGAATTCGTCTATCAAATTTCATCCGCTGTTCTCACTTCCGACTTCTCACTTCTCACGTCTCATTAGGGGGTTTCGAGGGATTGTTTCAAGCACTCGTTGATGGGATGACCTTGCTTATCAACTGGCTTTACCAGCTCACCGTAAGCCTGGGCATCCCCAGCTACGCCCTGGCGATCATTCTCTTGACTATCCTGGTGAAAGTAGTCCTGTACCCGCTGACACGGATACAGATGCACTCGATGATCGCCCTGCAACAGCTCGCGCCGGAGATCAGGAAGATCCAGGAAAAGTACAAAGACAAGGCGATGGCCCAGCAAAAGGTCATGGAGCTGTACAAGGAGCGCAAGGTGAACCCGATGGCGGGTTGCCTGCTGATGCTCGTCCAGCTCCCGATCCTGATTGCCCTTTACCGGGCGCTGTTCGATTTTCCTTACGTTGAAAGCGCGCATGCCACCTTTTTCTGGGTTCCCAACCTGAGCAGGCCCGACCCCTTTTTCATCCTGCCGGTTCTGGCCGCGGTCACCACCTTTTTCCAGTCCAAGCTCACGATGCCGGCCAGCAACGCGGGCGGGGCCGCTCCGGGGGCCGAGCAAACGCAAAAGATCATGCTTTACTTCCTGCCTGTTTTTATCGGCTACATCAGCACTCAATTTGCTGCCGGCCTGGCCCTGTACTGGGTCGTCTTCAACATCGTGGGCATCATCCAGCAGTACTTCATCAACAAGCAACTGCCCGTCGCGAAGGCTGCCGCCGCGGACGAACCGGCCACTCCGGTCATTGAGGAGGTTAAAGACGTTGAGGAAAAGCCTAGAGAGCAGCGGAAAAAGCGTAGAAGAAGCCGTTGAAAACGCCCTGCGCGAATTGAGCGTCAATAGAGAAGACGTCGAAGTCGAGGTCCTGGAGGAATCGGTCAAGGGCTTGTTCGGCATTCTGGGCACCCGCCCGGCCCGGGTGCGCGTAACGGTCAAGGAGAAGCTCGCCGATCGCGTCATCAGTCTCTTGCGGGACATCACGGCGGAGATGGGTGTCCATCCCGATTTCACGGTCGAGGAGGACGACGAAGAGATTAAGGTCACGCTTACCGGCAGGAACATGGGCGTGCTGATCGGGCGGCGCGGCGAAACCCTGAACTCCCTCCAATACCTGGTCAGCCTGGCTGCCAACAGGAACCAGGAGCAGAGACGGAAGATCGTGCTTGACGTCGAGGGTTACCGCAGGAAGCGTGAAGAGACCCTGCAAAACCTCGCCGTAAAGCTGGCCGACAAGGCGCGGCGGCGGGGGCGGAGCGTCGTCCTGGAGCCGATGAACCCCCAGGAACGGCGCGTTATCCACACCACGTTGCGAGGCCGGGACGACATCTACACCTTCAGCGAGGGAGAAGAGCCTTTCAGGAAGATCGTCATCGCCCCCAGGAAGTAGGTGCCCGGCGTGCTGTTCGATACGATTGCGGCCATCGCCACTTGCCCGGGTGAGGGTGCGGTCGGCATCGTGCGCCTGAGCGGGACGGAAGCGCTCAGGATCGTTTCCCGCGTTTTCAGGCCGGTACGGGCCGCCAAGTGGCCTCCTGCGTCCGGTTTTCGGATGACCTACGGGCACGTCGTCGACCCCGAAACGGGCGACGTCGTCGACGAGGTCCTGGTCAGCGTGATGAAGGCCCCGCGCAGCTACACGCGGGAAGACGTCGTGGAAGTGAACTGCCACGGAGGTCCCCTGCCCCTACGGCGGATACTCGAACTGATATTGGAGAACGGAGCCAGGCTCGCCGAGCCTGGCGAATTTACGAAAAGGGCTTTCTTGAACGGACGCCTGGACCTTGCCCAGGCCGAAGCCGTGCTGGACGTCATCCGCGCCAAGACGGGGGACGGCCTCTCTCTGGCCGTCGGCCAGCTTGGCGGGAGGCTTTCCGAGCGGATCAGGGACATGCTTGACGCCGTTATGCAGGTGCTGGCTTTCGTTGAAGCCAGCATTGATTTTCCCGAGGACGACATCCCCGAACTCCGACTGCGGGAACTCGCCGGCCGCCTGGAGGAACTGGCCGCGCGGTGCGCCTCCCTGGCCGAGGGGGCCGAGGCCGGGAAGGTCTTTCGCGAGGGCATCAGCACCGTCATCGTCGGGAAGCCGAACGTGGGCAAGTCGTCGCTCCTCAACGCCCTACTGCGGGAAAAGAGGGCTATCGTCACCGCGGTGCCGGGGACCACGCGTGACGTAATCGAAGAGATCGTCAACGTTCGGGGCATGCCCCTGCGGCTTATCGATACGGCGGGTTTGCGCTATACTGATGATGTCGTTGAGCGTATCGGGGTCCAGATGGCCAGAGAGCGCGCCGAGACGGCCGAACTGGTCCTGTTCGTCCTCGACGCCGGCTCGGGCCTCGAGGAGGAAGACATCGAGGTCGCCAGGCTGGTGGAGCGTAAAAGAGGCATTCTTATTATCAACAAGGTCGACGTCGGCGAAAGAGAGCTGGACCTTGCGGCGCTGCCGCTTCGGGTCCGCGCATGGCCGGCGGTCAGGACGGTGATGACCGAGGGCCTGGGCCTCGAAGAACTGGAGTCCGTTATCGAGGAACAGGTGCTCGGCAAGGGGTTCGCCATGCGGGAACCTCCCCTCGTCACCAACGTCAGGCACAAGGCCAGCCTGGAGAGGGCCGCCGGATACCTTAGCCAGGCTGCGGCGAACCTCGCCGCAGGAGTGCCTTTGGACATCGTCGCCGTCGACATCAGGGCCGGTGCGGAGGCCCTCGGCGAAGTCATCGGGGCCAACGTGGCGGAGGACGTTCTGGACCGTATCTTCGCCGACTTTTGCATCGGAAAGTAGTCTTCATCCTGCAAAATGCAGCACCACAGACAATGAAAACGGTTACAGCAGGTCTGGGTTATCCCCGACGCTCCGTGCGCCGCTTCGACCGTTCTATGAGGCCGTTGAAAAGCTTCGCCCGACTTTGAGAAGTGTGAGGCGAGAGGCAGAGGTGAGTATCAATGAAGGAATTCACCAAGCGAATTCCAACCCTGTGTTCCCACTTCTGACTTCCCACGACCCACATCTCAAAGGCCTTCCGCGCCATGCTCGCTTTTGAACGGCCTCTTGATGGTTTGCCGGTTCAGAGCGTGGCGGGCCTCCTGCGGATTGTTCGCGGGCGCAGTCTTCTAAAGGTTAGCTAAGTACGCGCCGAGGCCTTGGCCGCAGCGAACGTTGGGAGTGTAAATCAAAAATGCGCAGTGAGCCGAGGGAAAGTGTCGGCCGCTGTTTGGGCGCAGCGAGTTCGGCCGGCGCCCGAGGCGAACGAGCATCTTCCTCTGTCACGGACAAGTTCGCGCAGGCAAGGCCGAGGAAAAGCGTACGGCCGACGCTGCGACGGCGGAAGCGCTCGCGAACGTCCTCGTCGGCAGCCACGCTGGCTTCACCTTCGCTAAGAACGGTGCCCGAAGCTTTCAGCAAAGTCGCTTGCGGGGATAAACCCAGACCCGAATAGCAAGGACTATTTTGAAAGTAGGTGAGTGTATGGAGTACACGGCGGGAAAATACGACGTGATCGTGGTCGGCGCCGGCCACGCCGGCTGCGAGGCGGCCCTGGCCGCGGCGCGGCTGGGCTGCCGTACCCTTGTGCTCACCATGAATATCGACTACGTCGCCTCCATGCCCTGTAACCCTGCGGTGGGTGGCCCTGCCAAGGGGCACCTGGTGCGCGAGGTCGACGCCCTGGGCGGGGAGATCGGCCGGAACACCGACCGGGCCGCCATCCAGATGCGTATGTTAAATACTGGAAAAGGGCCGGCCGTCAGGGCCCTTCGCGCCCAGGTCGACAAGGTGCTCTACCAGATGAGCATGCGGGACGTGCTCGAGAGGGAGCCTAACCTCGACCTCAAGCAGGCTATGGTGGAGAGGGTCATTACCGAACAGGGCCGCGTCTGCGGCGTCGTCACCCTTACCGGGGCCAGATTCCTGGCGCCGGCGGTGATCATTACGACCGGGACATACCTGAAGGGCCGCATCATCATCGGGGACGTGAGCTACGAAGGCGCCCCGCACGGTCAGCGGTCGTCCGTCGGCCTCGCCGAGAGCATCCGCGCGCTGGGGCTGGAGATGGGACGGTTCAAAACCGGTACGCCTCCACGCGTGGCCCGCAGGTCGATTAATTTTGACAGGCTTCAGGTGCAGCCGGGCGACGAGGCCCTGCGGAACTTTTCGTTTTTCTCTCCCGTGCAGAGAAGGACCCAGGTCCCCTGCTGGCTGACTTACACCACGGCCCGCACCCACGAGGTCATCCGGGAGAACCTGCACAGGTCGCCGCTGTACAGCGGGATCATTCAGGGCGTCGGCCCCAGGTACTGCCCGTCTATCGAGGACAAGGTGGTGCGTTTCGCCGACCGCGAGCGGCACCAGGTCTTTATCGAACCCGAAGGCCTCAACTCCGCCGAGATGTACGTCCAGGGTATGTCCACCAGCCTTCCGGAGGACGTGCAGATCGAGATGCTGCGGAGCCTCCCCGGGCTGGAAAAGGCGGAAATCGTCCGTCCGGGGTACGCCATCGAGTACGATTACGTGGTGCCCACGCAGCTCAGGGCGACGCTGGAAGTCAAGGGAGTGCCGGGACTCTACCTTGCCGGGCAGATCAACGGGACCTCGGGTTACGAGGAGGCCGCCGCCCAGGGCATTGTCGCCGGGATCAACGCCGCCCTGGCGGTCCGGCAGCAAGACCCCTTCGTCGTCGACCGCAGCGAGGGGTACATCGGGGTGTTGGTCGACGACCTGATCACCAAGGGGACCCCCGAGCCGTACCGGATGTTTACCTCGCGGGCCGAGTACCGCCTGCTGCTCAGGCACGACAACGCCGACATGCGCCTGACCGAAAGGGCTTACCGCCTCGGCCTGGTCGACGGTGAGCGGTACAGGCTTTTCGAGAGCAAGAGAAAATCCGTGGAAGAGGAAATCGAGCGCCTGAGCAGGACGAGCGTTCCGGTGACCGAGGAGGTGCAGGCCGTCCTTCGCGGCAGGAACTCCGCGCCGTTGAGCCAGCCGACCCGGGCGGTCGAGCTCCTCAAGCGGCCGGAGATCGATTACCAGGTGATTGCCGGGCTGGTTCCGCCGGCCGCCCCGCTGTCCGAGGACGTCCGGACCGAGGTAGAGAACCGGCTCAAGTACGAGGGCTACATCAACAAGCAGGCCGCCCAGGTCGAGAGGATGGCCAGGCTGATGAAAAAGCCCATCCCCGCCGACCTGAACTGGGAGGCCGTCGCCGGTTTGTCCACCGAGGCGCGGCAGAAACTGGCCCGCATCCGGCCCGAGACGGTAGGCCAGGCCAGCCGCATTTCGGGCGTCTCCCCGGCCGACATCGGCGTGCTGCTGGCGGCGCTCGAGCAGTACAGGCCGAAGAAGGATGTTCCGGCATGAGCAACGGGTTTTGCGATACGCTTGTCAACGGGCTGAAGGAATGGAACATCGCTTACGACGATCGGCGGCTGGAACACTTCGTTCGCTACCATCGCCTGGTGATGGAGAAGAATCGCGAGTTCAACCTCACATCGATCACGGAGGAGACCGAGTCGGCGGTCAAGCATTTCCTGGATTCGCTGAGCCTGCTGCTTTTCGCCCGTCCCGAGCCCGGCGCGCGGGTCATCGACGTCGGTACGGGGGCGGGTTTCCCCGGGGTCGCGCTGAAGATCGCCGTTCCGTCCATCGTCCTGACCTTGCTGGATTCCAGCCGTAAAAAGGTCGCTTTTCTGGAAGAAGCGCTTGCCGTCCTGGAACTGGACCAGGCCGCAGCTGTCTGGGGCCGCGCGGAGGAACTGGGCCGGCAGCCCCGGCACCGTGAGCGGTACGATTGGGTCCTGGCCAGGGGGGTCGCCGAGGTCCGGGTTCTCGCGGAGTACTGCCTCCCCTTCGCCGCCGTGGGGGGCTGTTTCGTCGCTTACAAGGGGCCCGGCGTGAAGGCCGAGCTGGCCGGCGCACAACGGGTGCTGGACGTGCTGGGCGGGAGCGTCGAGGCCGTGCACGAACTCTCCCTCCCCTTCGGAGGAGGGGCCCGCAGCCTGGCGGTAATCAGAAAAATAAAAGCGACCCCGGAGCGCTTTCCCAGGCGCCCGGGAATGCCGGAGAAACGGCCCCTGTAGGGGCCGTTTCTCCGCTGTAAGTGCTATATGTCAGGTAGCAGCACATCGTTTACATCCAGGGCAGTTTGTATTCTAAACTACAATTTCTCGACCCTGGTAACCAACGATAGCGGTTACAGCGGGTCTGGGTTATCCCCGCTGCTCAGTGCGCCGCTTCGACCGTTCTATGAGGCCGTTGAAAAGCTTCGCCTGACTTTGAGAAGTGTGAGGCGAGAGGTCAGAGGTGAGTATCAATGAAGGAATTCACCAAGCGAATTCCAACCCTGTGTTCCCACTTCTGACTTCCCACGACCCACATCTCAAAGGCCTTCCGCGCCATGCTCGCTTTTGAACGGCCTCTTGATGGTTTGCCGGTTCAGAGCGTGGCGGGCCTCCTGCGGATTGTTCGCGAGCGCAGTCTTCTAAAGGTTAGCTAAGTACGCGCCGAGGCCTTGACGCAGCGAACGTTGGGAGTATAAATCAAAAAATGCGCAGTGAGCCGAGGGAAAGCGTCGGCCGCTGTTTGGGCGCAGCGAGTTCGGCCGGCGCCCGAGGCGAACGAGCATCTTCCTCTGTCACGGACAAGTTCGCGCAGGCAAGGCCGAGGAAAAGCGTACGGCCGACGCTGCGACGGCGGAAGCGCCCGCGAACGTCCTCGTCGGCAGCCACGCTGGCTTCACCTTCGCTAAGAACGGTGCCCGAAGCTGCAAAGTCGCTTGCGGGGATAAACCCAGACCCGAACAGCAAGGGCTATTATCGAGCTAATGCTAAACATGTTCAACGATGTTATTGATAAAAACTGTTAACGATGTCCTGCTGCTAAGCATTGAGCATTAGGATATGGAAAACTGCAGATCAATGCCGAGTCGTAAACACGCAGGATTTTGTTGGCAAATGTGGAATAAGGCATAACGTTAAAACTTACTATGTTAGCTTGGGCGAGAGGGGTTAAGCGTGGGTAAAGTAATTGCGGTTACAAACCAAAAGGGCGGCGTCGCCAAGACGACGACGGCGGTCAACCTGGGTGCCGCCCTGGCTTTGCTCGGCAAACGGGTGCTGGTCGTGGATATGGACCCGCAGGGCAATGCGACCAGCGGTCTGGGTGTCAAGACGGACGGTTCCGGAAAGACGGTCTACCACGTGCTGGTCGGCGAGGCCGCCCTTACCGACGTACTGAGGGATTGCCCCTCGGTTGCCGGCCTGATCGTTGCCCCGGCCGACCTCACCCTCGCCGCGGCGGAAGTGGAAATGGTCAGCCTGCCGGACCGCGAGCTGGTTTTGAAAAAAGCCCTCGGACCGGTAAAAGGCGGGTTTGACTACGTCTTCATCGACTGCCCGCCCTCGCTGGGTTTATTGACCGTTAACGCCCTCTGTGTCGCCGACTCGGTGCTTATCCCCGTCCAGTGCGAGTATTACGCGCTTGAAGGGCTGAGCCACCTCATGAACGCTATTCAACTGGTGCAGAAAGGGCTCAACCCCAGTTTAACCGTTGAGGGGGCCCTTTTAACCATGTTCGACGGGCGTACCAACCTTGCCATCCAGGTGGTCGAAGAGGTCAAGCGCTATTTTAAGAAGAAGGTCTACAAGACAATCATCCCGCGGAACGTGCGCCTGAGCGAAGCACCCAGCCACGGGGTCCCCGTCGTCGTTTACGATCCGAAAAGCCGCGGCGCGGACATGTACATGGAACTCGCCAAGGAAGTGATGGAAGGTGTCTAAGAAAAGAGGCCTCGGAAGGGGCCTTGACGCGCTCATCCCGTCGGGAGGAAAGGAAAAGACCGATCTCGTCGAGCTCCCGCTTGCAGAAATCCAGCCCAATCCTCGCCAGGCCCGCAAGAACTTCGACGAAGAGGCGATCAGCGAGCTGGCCGCCTCGATCGAGCAACATGGACTGATCCAGCCGGTCATCGTCCGGCGCAGCGCCTCGGGTTCGGGTTACGAGCTGGTCGCCGGGGAGAGGCGCTACCGGGCTTACCGGCGGCTCGGCAGGACCATGATCCCCGCGATTATCCGCGACCTGGGGGATTTCGAGTCCACCGCCGCCTTGCTGATCGAGAACGTCCAGCGCCAGGACCTGAGCTCCTTGGAAGAGGCGCAGGCCTACCGGCGGCTGATCGAGGAGTTCGGCCTGACCCAGGAGGAGGTCGCCCGGCAGGTGGGCAAAAGCCGCACGGCGATCACTAACAGCCTCCGCCTGCTCAGCCTCCCCGAGAAGGTGCTCGCACTGCTGGGGGCCGGGGCGATCACGGCCGGGCATGCCAGGGCGCTGGCCGCGCTTGAAGACGAAGGACTGATGGAAAGACTGGC
Source organism: Desulfosceptrum tomskiensis (assembly GCF_049818055.1). GTDB lineage: Bacteria > Bacillota > Desulfotomaculia > Desulfotomaculales > JASEER01 > JBFLVT01. The sequence continues at coordinate 2,078,984 of NZ_CP187479.1, read as the reverse complement.
GCTCAAGGCGGCCGAAAAAGGCCTGTCTGTACGCGAGGTCGAGGCGGAAGTCAAGAGGTGGAACGCGCTGCGCCAGCAGGACGCGGCCGCCCGGAGAGCCATCGACCGCCTGCTCAGGGAGTGGGCCAGAGGACTCTCCCGCAACCTCGGTACGGGCGTCAAAATAAGAGGCACGCGCACCGAGGGCCGGGTCGAGATCAAATACAAATCCGAGGAAGAATTGCGCAGAGTCCTTGCGGCTCTAGGGCTTAAGGAATAATGTTTCACGTGGCACATTACGGTGAAACAACATGAACGACTTTGAAAAAGGCCTTTTGCTCGGGGTTCTCATCGGTGAGGGGCACTTCGGCGGAGACGGTCGCCAGCCGCACATCACGGTGCGCATGCACACGAGGCACGTGGCCCTGTTCGAGTGGCTTACGCGTCTTGTGCCTGGTTCGAGGCTGTACGGCCCTTACCGGCACGGGGGGCGGGATTACTGCCAGTGGATGGTGCGGGGGCAAGCCTTGAAGGCGCTGCTGCCGGTTTTGGACAGCCTGCCTATCAGGGACATTGATCCCCCGGCGTACGAGAAGTATCGGGCGATGAAGGAAGCATACCGACTGTAAATGCATTCGGCATTCAGATGAGGGTCAACTTCGTTAATCTAAGCGCCGATAGCCGAGTGCGGCTGGCAAAACCGGCGTTATCAAAGATAAGTCAAGGCCGGCATTGGGCTATACTAAGGCCGGGATCGAAAGTCCAACAAGCGCAGGAGCGGAAATCGAAGCCATGGCCATAGCAACTGAGGTCTGCGGGGTTGACCCTTTGGCCGCCGATGCGCCTTGCTGTCCCGTTTGTGGGCAACGCGGAAAAAGGGTAAGGCCTGAAACGGTGGGTAATTTGCTTAGAGATGACCGCCTTCCCGTGGAATTGGATGGCTACGCACTTTGTCTTTCTACAGACTGTGACGTGGCCTATTTTGGACGCCGGGTCTTTCATAAGGGCGACATGAAAGTCAGAGTGTGGTTTAAGGAAAGCGATCCTGCCGTACCCGTCTGTTACTGCAAACACGTCACGGAAGCGGAGATTATCGAGCACGTTGCCGTCCGAAAATGCTGCCAGGATATCAACGATATTCAAGAACACACCGGGGCGAATACCGGCAAGAAGTGCGTTACCGAAAACCCTGCAGGAACTTGATGTAAGCCGGCTGTGCAATCGGTGATTGCCAAAGCCTTGGAACAAAGAAGAATCCTGCTTCCCGGTCGTTAAGCCAAGTTTTTTAACAGTCTTTTAGGAGTTGGGCGAGCTCGTTGTAGGCGACCGTGACGGCTTCGTCGTAGACCGCCCGCGTCGTGACTCCGGCCTCGGCGGCGCGGGTCCGGCAGTCCTCGTATTCGGGCTTGATTCTTACGACTTCCCGGCCCATGCGGGAGAGCTTGACCCGTACCGGGCCGTAACGGGTGCGGATTTCAAAGGTCTGCCGGGGAACGACGATTCTTTCTTCGTGCCTCATCCTGACGCCCAGGGTGCCCGTTTCGGCGATGAGCAGCCCGGCCAGGCGCTGCCGGTCGTGCTCGTGGGCCAGCACGGTCAGCTTGGTCCCCGGGCGTCCCTTTTTCATGATCACGGGCGTGATGAAGGCGTCGCGCGCCCCTTCGTCGAGGAGCTTCCTGATAACCTCGGGAAGGATTTCCGGGTTGACGTCGTCAAGGTTGGTTTCCAGGACGGCGACGGGTTCGGTTGCCTCCGGCTCCGGGGTTGCGGTCCATCCGAGAATGGCCCGGAGGATGTTGGGAAACCCGAAATCAGCCGTTCCCGCACCGTATCCGACGGCGTCGACGGTCATGGGTGGGATGGGTCCCGTTGCTGCGGCCAGGGCCGTGGCCAGGGCTGCGCCCGTGGGTGTGACCGTTTCGCCTTCGACGTTGGCCGGGCGAACGGGAAACCCCCGCAACAGCTCGAGGGTCGCCGGCGCGGGCACAGGCAGGAGGCCGTGCCGGCAGCGCACAAAACCGTGGCCCAGAGGAAAGGGCGAAACGGCGATTTGCTCCACGCCAAGGAAATCCAGGGCCAGGCAGGTCCCGACGACCTCCACGATGGCGTCGACGGCGCCGACCTCGTGGAAGTGGACCTCCGAGGGCGAAATGCCGTGCACCCTCGCTTCGGCTTCGGCGAGCCGTGCAAAGACCTTTTGCGCGCTTGTCTTAACCTGCGGTGCAAGGGACGCCTCGCTGATGATGCGAAGAATATCGGTCAAACGGCGATGGGGCTGCTTGTCCGGGGCGTCAACGCGGACCTTAGTGGCTTTGATCCCGTAGCTTTTCACCGGGGCTACGCGGAACTGGAAAGGGTCGATTCCCAATGTTCCAAGGGCCGCCTCGATCCTGCCGGCGTCGGCGCCGGCGTCGATCAGCGAGGCGAGGGCCATATCCCCCGCGATGCCGCTGCTGCAATCCCAGAACAGCACCTTCATTCCCGCTCCCTCCCGGTCCTGACGATGGCGTCGGCCAGCGCGGCGGCCCCGTACCCGTTATCGATGTTGACTACCCCTATTCCCGGGGCGCAGCTGTTGAGCATGGCCAGCAGCGCGGCCAGGCCGTTGAAGCTGCTCCCGTACCCGACGCTCGTGGGCACGGCGATGACGGGACGCGGGGTGAGGCCGGCCACGACGCTGGGCAGGGCTCCCTCCATGCCGGCCACGACAATGACGACCGCACACTCGTTGATTGTCTCCAAGTGGTCGAACAGGCGGTGGATGCCCGATACGCCGACGTCGTACAGGGCCCGTACGGGATGGCCCATCAGTGAAAGGGCGATCCGGGATTCTTCGGCCACCGGCTGGTCGGCTGTCCCGGCGCTGAGGACGGCGACGGGCGGGCCCGCCGGAGTCTCCGCCGGCTCCTTTTGCAAAGTGATGCAGCGCGCCGCGGGGTGATACTTGGCCCCGGCAACCGCACGCTTAACACAGGCAAACACCTGTTCACCGGCGCGGGTGGCCAGCACCACAGGCGATTTGGCGGCCAGCCGGGCAAAAATCTGGGCGACCTGGGACGGGGTCTTCCCCTGGCAGAAGATAACCTCCGGGAAACCCGTCCGCAGGGCGCGGTGGTGGTCCAGGCGCGCGTACCCGAGGTTTTCGTACGGCAGGTCACGCAGCGCCCGCACGGCCTCGGCGACGTCTATTCGCCCTTCGGCGACGCCGGCCAAAAGCGCCTTCAACGACTCAACGTCCACACCAAAAACCCCTTTTTACACCGCAAACTATAGGACTACGGCAACCACCGTCTACCCGGCCACCGACTCCCGACTCCCGACTACTAATCAAAGCATCCGCTCCTGTAGCCCGCGCAGTCCAGGGTCACAAACTTGAACCCCAACTCGCGCAGGGCGTCTACAACGAGGGACCTGACCGGTTCCTCCGTCAGTCGCGGCAGGGCGGGCAGGGGCGCCTCGATGCGGGCGACGTCCCCGTGGTGGCGGACCCTGACCATAACGAAGCCCAGGCCCCGCAGGACTTCTTCGGCCCGCGCTATCTGATCGATCTTTTCCCCGGTGATCGTTTCTCCATACGGTATGCGCGTGCTGTAGCAGCTTTCGGATGGCTTGTCCCAGCCGGGTATCCCGAGACGCCGGGCTAGTTGACGCACGTCGTCTTTGGACATGCCGGTTTCGCGGAGGGGGCTCTTCACGCCGAATTCGGCAGCGGCGGCGAGTCCAGGCCGGAATTCCCGCGTATCGCCGGCGTTGGTGCCGTCGGCGATACAGGGCAGGCCGTATTCCCCGGCGAGTTCCCGCAGGGCTGCGTACAGCTTTTTCTTGCAGACGTAGCAACGGTCCCGGCTGTTGACCGTAAATGCGGGATTATCGAGCTGGCCGAGCGCGACCTCGACGTGTCGAAGACCCCATTCCCCGGCTGCGCGCCGTGCGTCGGCCGTGTCCCGCGGGCTGTAAATCGGCCCGGTCGCCGTAACGGCCAGGCAGCGCGGTCCCAGCTCCATGGCGGCGATGCGGGCCAGGACAAGGGAGTCCACCCCGCCGGAAAATGCCACCACGGCTCCCGAAAGCTGTCTTATTATTTGACGGAGGGTGTTTAGCATATTAACCATAACGTAAATTCTTAATTCGCAGTGTATGTCCGCCCGGCAAGGCTTGTCAACTATAATGGCTGTAAGCACTTAACGCTTAACGCTTGCGTCCGGCACTCAACCTAAGGGAATCGAGTTGTCAGGTAGATCTAACTTTTACGTCTCGAAGACTGACGGTTACTTTAAATGTAAATGGTTCTTCGAGTTGAGTACCGGGCTTTTGGCAGGGGTTCCAAGATTTACAGCGAATTTTAACTGCAAAATTTGCGGAGGGGGCGGCGGTTATCATCAACTTCAGCGATTTCATCCAGGCATATGCCGTTGAACTGCTGGCCGGATTGGCCCTTTTGTTTGTTCTGGTCAGCATAGCGCAGTTCTTTCTTTACCGCCGTTTGAGCACCCAGTTCAAACGTTACCAGACCCTGGTTCGGAGCGCCGGCCCGGGGCTGGGGGACGTTTTGGCCGAGTTTTCCCGGCTCGTCGAACAGGCCCAAGGACGCCTGGCGGAGGTCACGGCGCGGCAGCGCGAGCTGGAGGCCCAGGTCAGGCGCTGTGTACGCACGCCCAGCATTGTCCGGTTTAACGCCTTTGAGGACATGGGCAGCAACCTGAGCTACGCGGTCGGCCTCCTGGACGGCCTGGGGGACGGCGTCGTGCTCAGCAGCATTTTCGGCCGGGACCAGGTCTGCACTTACGCCAAAGCCGTGGTTGAAGGGGGTTCCTCCTATAACCTCAGCGAGGAGGAGCGGGAGGCCATCCGCCAGGTCGTTATGGACGACAGGAATTTGAGCAGAAGACGTGAGTAGCGCGAAGGCAGAAGTGGGAACATAAGAAAGGAATTCGCCTTGCGAATTCCCTCGAGATTTCCGGCCTCTGACCTCTTTTTTCAGCGGGAAATCCGGGAGGATTTCCTTCGAGTCCGACTTCCGACTTCTGACCTCCGACTTCCGGTTTAAGGGGGGCATCCGTTGTTCCAAGACCGTGTCGAGGCCGGCCGGCTGCTGGCCGCGGAATTGAAGGAGATCGGTCCCGTCAAGGACGGGGTTGTCGTGGCCATTCCGAGGGGCGGCGTGGTTGTCGGGGCCGAAGTGGCCAAGGCCCTCGATATCCCCATAGACGTCATCGTCCCGCGCAAGATCGGGGCGCCGTTCAACCCCGAGGTGGCCGTGGGAGCGGTCACCGAGGACGGAACAACCATTTTTGACGAGCGGGCGCTGAGGCTCTTGGGGCTTGCCAGGGAATCGCTGGATGATGCCGTCAAGGTCCAACTGGCCGAAATCGCCCGCCGCACGCAGCTCTACCGTTCGGGGAAAGATCCCCTGCCCCTCGAGGGAAAAACGGTCATCCTTGTCGACGACGGAGTGGCCACGGGTTACACGACCCTGGCTGCTTTGCGTTCGGTGAAAAACGCGCGCCCGGCGAGGGTCGTCCTGGCCGTCCCGGTGGCGCCGCCCGATACGGCGGAGATGCTGTCCGGGGAAGTCGACGAGATGATCTGCCTGCTCACCCCCGAGCCCTTTTACGCGGTGGGCCAGTTTTACCGGCGGTTCGACCAGACGACCGACGAAGAGGTCATCGCGCTCCTCGCCAGGCGCCGGCGTGCATGAAAGTGCCTGCGGCGCTGTTTTTCAACAGTTCCGCATAAAGGTCGGCCCTCTCCCCTCATACTAAGGGGTGGAGGTGTTCTTCTTTGCAGCGAAAAGTGGCGATTGCCGAAGGAATGGACGACCTGCACGACTACTTCAGCAGGCGCGGTTTTACCGTGGTGGGTCCCGAGCAGGCCGGCCAGTCGGTGGCGCTGGTGGTTTCGGGGTCGACCGACAACTTCATGGGGATGCACGACCGCTCGGTTGACGTTCCGGTGATCAATGCCGAGGGCAAGACGCCGGACGAGATTTTTCGGCAGGTGGAAAGAGCCGCAAAGGCTGAATCCTAGGGATTGAGTAGTGAGATGCTGAAAGGGGGTAGCGCTCAATGCCACCCCCTTTTCTTACGACCAAATTTCCAACGTCTAACTGAACTGATAAGGAGCAGCACATCGTTTACATCCAGGGTAGTTTGTATCCTAAACCACAATTTCTCGACCCTGGTAACCAACGATAACGGTTACAGCGGGTCTGGGTTATCCCCGCCGCTCCGTGCTCCGCTTCGACCGTTCTATGAGGCCGTTGAAAAGCTTCGCCTGACTTTGAGAAGTGTGAGGCGAGAGGTCAGAGGTGAGTATCAATGAAGGAATTCACCAAGCGAATTCCAACCCTGTGTTCCCACTTCTGACTTCCCACGACCCACATCTCAAAGGCCTTTCGCGCCATGCTCGCTTTTGAACGCCTTTCGGGTGATTGCCTAAGCTCGGTTCAGAGCGTGGCGGGCCTCCTGCGGATTGTTCGCGGGCGCAGCTTTCCAAAGGTTGCCCAAGTACGCGCCGAGGCCTTGACGCAGCGAACGTTGGGAGTATAAATCAAAAATGCGCAGTGAGCCGAGGGAAAGCGTCGGCCGCTGTTTGACCCGGCAATCAACCAAATCTCTTCGAAGATCTTAGCTATAGGAGATGGGTTTGCTTTAACGAATCGCCAGGTTGAGTGCCGGGGAGTTCGGCCGGCGCCCGAGGCGAACGAGCATCTTCCTCTGTCACGGACAAGTTCGCGCAGGCAAGGCCGAGGGCAAGCGTACGGCCGACGCTGCGACGGCGGAAGCGCCCGCGAACGTCCTCGTCGGCAGCCACGCTGGCTTCACCTTCGCTAAGAACGGTGCCCGAAGCTTTCAGCAAAGTCGCTTGCGGGGATAAACCCAGACCCGAACAACAAGGGCTATTATCGAGCTAATGCTAAACATGTTCAACGATGTTATTGATAAAAACTGTTAACGATGTCCTGCTACCTGACATCTAACATCTGTTTGGTTCAGGCTCTTGCTTTGCGGTAGTGCTCGACGGCGAATTGCTTCAAACCCGAAACGATGATGTTGGCGAGGCGCATGACCAGGTTCAGGCGGGTGTTCTGCAGGACCAGGTATTCCAGGAAGCCCCCGACGTTGACAACGCCGGTGACGTGCACGTCACCGACTTCCGGAAGGTCCTTTTTGACCCCGGCCCCGGGCTTCAGCGCGCCGTCTCCGAGCGCTACCGTCCCCACGTTCTCGATGCATCCCAGGCATGCGTCGATGGCGATGATAAAGGATTCCGGATGCGCCGCCCGGATTCTGTCCAGGGTCTCGTGCAGGTTTGTCGCGTGCACCGGCTGTTCGAGCGTGCCGTAAACCTTGAAGGGGTTCGGCCGATACTGGCTCAAGCGCGTCCCGACGAGCGGGCCCAGGGAATCCCCCGTGGACCGGTCCGTGCCTATGCAGAGCAGGATGACGGGGCGGTTGGTATCACAGCCCAGCCTCTTAACGCGCTTTTTTAGTTCGGAAGCGAACTTGGCGGCCGCAAACGGGTCGTCCATATGAAAACGCACCAGGTCTTTCTCGGTGCTGATCGGCAGCAAAACTTGGGCTTCGGGCACCAGGCCCCCCCCTTTTTGCAAAACTACTATATTTATTGCCGCCGACCGATGGTGTTATTCCTGTGAAAGTAAGAAACCGCTTTCCCCGGCATAAGGATGTTGGGGGGAGGGAATGCCGTGCGCCAGGGGGGAGCGGTCAAGGTCGCGGCCCTTTTTGTGGGGGCGGTCATCGGGGCGGGCTTTGCGTCCGGGCAGGAGATCCTGCAGTTTTTCGGGGTTCACGGCCGGTGGGGACTGTACGGCGCTTTACTGACCATCGCGGCCTTTGCCGGCCTCGGCGTCAAGGTGCAGGTAACGGCCGTGCGGCTGCAGGCGCAGAACTACCGTGAGGTCTTCGACTATTTTCTGGGGCGCCGGTGGAGCGCGGTCATGGACGCCGCCAGCGTGTGCATGCTCGCCGGAGGCCTGGCCGTGATGATGGCGGGAAGCGGCGCCGTGCTGCACGAGCAATTCGGCCTCCCCACGTGGGGAGGTGTGATGCTGCTGGCGGCCCTGGTCATCCTGGTGCTGCTGCACGGGCTGACGGGTGTGGTCGCCGTTAACGTGGTCCTGGTTCCCTTGAAGATCATCCTCGTGGCCGGCCTATCCGCCGCGGCCGTCCTTCTCTACGACGGCCCCCCGCCGCCGGCGCTGGCGCGGCCGGATGGTATTTCGGCGTCTTGGCTGGGTTCGGCCCTCTTATACGTCAGTTACAATATGATCGTGCCGGTTGCTGTCCTGTCCTCCCTGGGCAGGTACCTCACCATCAGAGAGGCCGCCGCCGGGGCCGTCCTCGGCGGCGTGATCCTCGGTTGCGCGACGACGCTTGTCGCCTACGCCATCCTTACCTATTTCCCGCTGGTGAGCGGCTACCAGGTGCCGCTCTTGCAGGTGGCCGGGATGGTGCACCCGTACAGCCGCATGCTCATCTCGGTCGTCGTCTGGATCGCCGTCTTCACGACGGCTGTCGCCAACGCCCACGGGCTGGTAAGCCGTTTCGCCCCCCAGGGTACTCTCCGCTACAAGCGGGCGGGGATTTGTTGCACGCTGCTCTTGCTGCCCCTGGCGTTCTTCAAGTTCTCCCATTTGATCGGCTTCATTTATTCCCTGTTCGGGTATGCCGGATTGGTCCTGCTTGCGGCGGTCGCCTTTCATTCCGCGGCAGGTTTTTGGCAAAGACTAAAGAATAGGCACTAAAAATCAGCACTGAGCACTAGGCATTCAGCTTTCAGACCACCTATTTGGCTGATTGGTTCTTATCCGAATGCTTAACGCTGAATGCTCAATGCTGTTTTCTCCCGGAGGGAGAAAAATGAACTGGCTTGATGCCGTCCTTCTCATTATTTTGGGGTTAAGCGCCTTTAGCGGTTTTTGGCGCGGGCTCATGCGCAGCGTGGCCGGGCTGGCGGCCCTGGTCTTCAGCTTCGCCGCCGCGTATTACTATTACCGCCCGGTGGGAGAGTATCTCGAACGCAGCTTCGGTTTGGGAAGTTGGCTCACCCGGTACTTCAGCGAGCGGCTAGGCGGGCCGCCGCCCCACGAGCCCGTTACGGCCGTCCTGATGAATGTGGGGGACGGTGCCAACCCGCTCGACTTGCTGCTGCAGTTCATGTTTTTCCAGGGGGGGCAAAACTTCTTGAACCAGGCGTTCGCCTCGGTCCTGGCGTCCGCGGCGCTGAACGCTATCGCCTTCCTGCTCGTTTTCACGGCCGTCAACCTCGTTATCGGGGCGGTGGCCAATACCGTCCCGGGCGTGCCGCTGCTGGCGCCGCTTGACCGGGCCGGCGGGTTTTTCTTCGGCCTGCTGCGCGGTTTTCTGGTGGGAATGGCCCTGGTGGCCGTGCTCCAGCTTTTGGATGCGGCCGGCGGGGCGGCGGCGCCGACCCCGTTTTCCGCGGGCCTTGCCGGCTCGCTGCTCGCGCCTTCCTACCTGGCCGCTTTTAATTATCTGCTGGCGCTTATGCTTCCGGTTCAACACCGCACAATATAAAAGACATCAATCAGCGAGGAGGATGCAGATTTATGCCCGATAATAAAGTCAGCTGTTGGCCCAGGATTTCCGCCCCGGAGCGCGAGGCGGCCTTTGCCCTGGCCGAGACTTACAAGGAGTTCCTGGACCGGGGCAAGACCGAAAGGCTTGCTGCGGCTGAAGCCGAACGCATGGCGGTTGAACGGGGTTTCCGCCCTCTTTCCGAAGGCGCGGCCTTGCAGCCGGGGGACAAGGTGTATGCCGTTAACCGACACAAGACGGTCATCTTTGGCGTTATCGGGGACGAACCCCTCGTCCGGGGGCTGCGCATCGTCGGGACCCACCTGGATGCGCCGCGGCTCGACCTCAAGCCCGAGCCGCTGTACGAGGAGGAAGGCCTAGCCTTTTTCAAAACGCACTACTACGGCGGCATCAAGAAGTACCACTGGCTGGCCATCCCGCTGGCCCTGTACGGGACCTTCCTGAAGGCCAACGGCGAGAAATACGAGCTGAGCATCGGCGATCACCCGGGGGAACCCGTTTTTACGATCACCGACCTCCTGCCCCACCTGGCCAAGGACCAGGTTGACAAAAAATTGGAAGACGCCTTCCCGGGCGAGAACCTGAACGTGCTCGTGGGGAGCATCCCCGCGGGGCGCAAGGAAAACGAAGAGAAGCAGGCCGTAAAGAAGGCCGTCGCCGAGTACCTGCTCACGGCCTACGGCTTGCAGGAAGAAGATTTTATCAGCGCCGAGGTCGAGGCTGTGCCTGCCTGGCCGGCCCGCGATGTCGGCCTGGACAGGGGTCTGGTCGGGGCCTACGGGCAGGACGACAGGGTGTGCTCGTTCGCCGCTTTGCAGGCCGTTCTCGGCGTAGAAAGACCTCGCCGGACCTGTCTGGCGGTTCTGGTCGACAAGGAAGAGATCGGTTCCGCGGGCAATACGGGAATGCACTCGCGGTTTTTTGAAAACACCGTGGCGGAAATCCTGGCGCGGACCGGGCAAAATTACTCCGACCTCGATCTCCGCCGCTCCCTCAGCGCTTCCAAGTGTTTGTCCGGCGACGTGAATGCGGGGCTCGACCCCAACTACGCGGAGGTCCTGGATAAGTACAACGCGGCGCGTATCGGTTACGGGGTCGGCCTGACCAAGTACACGGGCGCGAAAGGTAAATTTTCGGCCAACGACGCCAACGCCGAGTTTGTTTACGAGATAAGGGCCCTCTTCAACCGGAACGGGGTCCTGTGGCAGACGGGCGAGCTGGGCAAGGTCGACCAGGGCGGAGGCGGGACGATAGCCCACATTCTCGCCGCCTTCGGGATGGACGTCGTGGACTGCGGCCCCCCTGTGCTGAGCATGCACGCGCCTTTTGAACTGGTGAGCAAGGTGGATCTGTACATGACCTACCGGGCCTACCAGGCGTTTTATAACGACTGAAGCGAGAAGTGAGAGGTCAGAGGTGGGTACTTGAAGGAATCTGCAGAGCGAATGCCAACTTATATTCCCACTTCCGACTTCCCACATCTCACTTCTGAGATGCCGGGGGTGAAAGCCGTGTCTAAGTACGAGGTCGGTGATATCGTCAGGCTGAAAAAGCTCCATCCCTGCGGAGGAGACGAATGGGAGATAATGCGTACCGGCGTGGACTTCCGGCTGCGCTGCCGTCGGTGCGGGCGGGTGATGATGCTTCCCAGGCCGAAGTTCGAACGCAGTGTCAGGCGAAAGCCTGATCCCGCGGATTGAACGGCGGCAGGCGGTCGCCGGCCGGATTTGAAGGGATTCTGCAGAAGAATCCCTTTTGAATTTTCTAACAGCCAACGGTTGACAGCCAACTCTCCCCATTCTCATTGCTCAGTGCTCAACGCTTAATGCATCCAGGCCGGGTACTACCGGCCCAAAATTACTGGCAAAAGTTGTAAGCGTGAGCAGCAGAAACGCTGTGGCAGGAAGGACAAGTCCGGGTGACCTAATTTCCATAAGCTGTAAAATATCGGGTTTGCAGCCGTGTGTTATGATATGGAAAAAATTACCTAAGTCAGGCTCACCTCGACAAGCATCACAAAAGATTTCAACAAATTGGGTAGCGCTGCGGTTTTCACTGACAAAAGAATATCGTGAGAAAATATCTTGCCTCAACACTTGCTTACCGGGGCCACAGACCGGCTCTCAAAGCAGGGGAGCCGACAACCCCGAGGGTAAACGCAACAACGGCGGACTAATGTTAATTCAGTTTTCCAGGTTTCCGGCGGCCTATTATTACCGCTTATCAGCCGAGGGGTGCAAACCGATGAGCTTCAAAAGATTGCTGGCCCTGCTTTTAGCCATAGGGATCTGTCTTGGGGCGGGAATGGGCATAGAGGCCGAGTACGGACTCTGGCAGCCTGCCTCCCAACAGGCGGGAGACTACATAATAGGAATCGTGTCGAGTATCCCGTGGCCGAGCGTCTCCACGCTGATGGCGGTCGCGGCGGGAACGGCGGTGCTCTGGGCCGGCCTGAAGGTTTATACGCGGGTCAGGGGCAACAGGCAGCGTTTTAACCGTTCTTCCTTGAAGGAGCGGGCCATGGGACATCGCCCGTCGAGGCGGGCGCACGCGGGCAACCGGTAAGCCCGGCAGAGGGGGGTGAACTCTATTCCAGTCGTAGAGTTGTACCCATTACATAGGATCCTTGTCCAGGGAATACGCTGGGTCGTCAAGGCCCAAGGCTGTTAGCGTTTAAGACCGGCTGTCGCGCCGGTAGCCTAGGCACAAGGTTTGCCAGGCACGCGAAAAAGTCTGGATGGACAATTGAATAGCGAGGCATTTGGTTGTGCTAGATAGAGAAGGTTGACGTGGGCAAAAAAGTGGGTATAAAGAGGGTTTGACACCAAAGCAGCCCGGCACCGGTCCATATAGAGAAGAGCGTTAACGCAGCGCTACCCAAACATCCCAAGGCCTGAAAGGGCGTGACATAGATGGCGGTGAAGGAAAAGAAGGACGCGAACGGCAAGGTCCGGCGCATGGTGAGAAAAAAAGCGTCCGTGCCCCGGTCCCGTTCCGAAACCAGATCGTCATGGGCATGTGTCAGGGCAGCTGGTGCTACGGAAGAACCCCTTGATATCGGTTACCGCCCGCCGCCGCGCAAGGTGTATGCCGATAAAGCGCCGATATTGCGCAGGACGTATGCCCAGGAAATCAGTGAGCCTATAGAACCTCCGCGGATCCTCTTAGTGCTCTGGGAAAAGGCGTCGCGCCTTCTAAAGGCGACGCGAAGGGTTGTCGGTCTTGGTGAACGCAAAGGCCTCGCGGCAGCCGTACTGCTGGCTGCGGCGGCAGCCTTTGCAGGCGGTCTCATCGTGCAGTATGTCTTTAATCCCGTTGTAACCTTGCTTGCGTACCTTGCGGCGGCGCAGGCCGTCGTTGAAAAGTGGCTGAGCCCGGCTACGCGGTCGACCCTGATTGCCGGGGGGATTCTCGTGGGCATCGGGCTCTGGCTGGTTTTACAGATGCTGCGCAAGCCGGCTGATGCGGTCCAGTGTGCGACCTGCCGGGACAAGCCGGTGATTCCCAAGGAGATGCTGGATCGGCACGCTTAGGCAGCCTGTTGAGGTGAGGTGGTGAGTGTCTTAAGCGCGATTGGTCTCTCTTCCATTACGAACGGCCGGCCTTACATTTACACCAGTGCCCCATAACTGGTGGCGCCGGTACCCCTTCGGCGCGTAGAACCATTGCTTTTAACTGTAATAAGGTAGGCCCTTTGTCGACGAGGGCCTACCTTTGTTGCCCGGCGCCAAGCCGGGCAATAAAGGGGTCAGAGGCCGGAAGTCAGAGGTTGGACCTAGAAGCGACCGCTCCCAATCACAAGTTTAAAATTTCTTAGCAGTCCGCCTTGCGGGCAGTACTTAACGGTTAGCATAAAAGAGATGCTGTTCCGAAATAAGGACGCCCTTAATGGACAAAGCACAGCGTTAAGCGTCAATAGGTTTCTGACCTCTTTCTCTTGACGTGGGCGGCGCCATCAATTATAGTTATGGGTGATCTGCAACTGCCGTTTATTGCAAAACCCCGGGGCTGTTCAAAAACGAGCGTGGCGCGGAAGGCGAAGCTGGCCAGCGCGGAGCGTACTGGGTCGTACGTGAGCACTGGACGGCGAGCATGACAAGGCCAGGCGAAGTTTTTCAACAGTCCCAACTGCCGTATCCCCCTGCTCTATCCCGGGAGATAGGGCCACAGTCCGTAGGGAGGAGGTGAAATCGTGCGGCAATACGAGGTTATGTATATCCTTCATCCCGAACTCGAGGAGGAAGGATTAGCTGCGCTTACCGCGAAGTTTCAGGAAGTGGTGACGGCCGGAGGCGGCGAGGTCACCAAGCTGGACAAGTGGGGTAAGCGCCGCCTGGCTTACGAGATCGACCACGTGCACGATGGCTATTACGTGGTGATGAAGTTCAAGGCGGAACCCGCCGTAGCCCGTGAGCTCGACCGCGTCCTGAAGATCACCGATGGGGTGATCCGTCACATGATTATCAGGGAAGACGAATAGGCGGTGGCGAGATGTTGAACAGGGTTATTCTCATCGGGCGCCTGACAAGGGACCCCGAACTGCGGTACACCCCCAACGGGGCAGCGGTCGCTCAATTCACGCTGGCCGTCGACCGTCGTCCCGACCGCCAGGGCCAAAAGGCCACCGACTTCATCGACATCGTCACATGGCAGAAACTGGCCGAGGTCTGCGCCAAGATTCTTACCAAGGGACGCCTGGTGGCCGTGGAAGGCAGACTGCAGATCAGGTCGTATGACGACAGCCAGGGCATCAGGCGCAAAGCGGCGGAAGTCGTCGCCGAAACGGTCAAGTTCCTTGACCGCCCGAAAGACAGGGATGGCGTGGACACGGACGATACCTTCGGGACCGAGATAGATTTGTCGGGTGACGATCTGCCGTTTTAGATAGCATTCGGCATTCGGCGTTCAGATAAGGCTGACCGGATTGGTGCTTACCGCTTACTCTGAGTGCCGACAGCCGAAGGCCGAGTGCCGAATACGCCGGCGAAGCCGGCTTTGAGTCGGCAGCCTAATAAGGAGGAAGTGTATGAAACGCGAGAGAGGCCGCCGCAGGAAGCGCGTGTGCAGCTTCTGTGTGGATAAGGTACAGGTTATCGATTACAAGGACGTCAATCGCCTGAAAAAGTACATCACCGAGCGCGGCAAGATTCTCCCGCGCCGGATATCCGGCAACTGCGCCGGGCACCAGCGGGCGTTGACGCTGGCCATCAAGCGCTCGCGCATGATGGCGCTGCTTCCGTACACAATGGACTAAGCGATTGACCATTGTTCAGACAAGATTAAGGTTTACAAGTTAGCAGGATAGAGATTATAATAGCGGCAAATCCGGCGGCCGAAGCCGCCGAAACCTGACGACCGCGGTTTGGACGTGTACCACGGAGGTACAAGACCGGTGACACCAGTGCCTCTGTGGTTTTGTTTTTGTACAAGTTTAATAGCACGACATTTGCCTGGAGCGAAAAAGAAGGCCACGGAGGTGCTTCCCTTTGTGGCCTTTATTATTTGTTTTTTCGTACAAGGATTGTCAGTAATGAAGAGATATTTGTTGAGGCGCATCCTCTGCCTGGTACCGGTGGTATTGGGTGTTTCCGTCATCACTTTCGGACTGGTCAGGCTCGCGCCCGGAGACCCGGCGGAGATGATGCTGCGCGCCGGAGGGATGGAACCTACAAGAGAGGCTGTAGAGGCTTTACGTGAAGAAATGGGCCTGGACGACCCGGTACACGTGCAGTACGGGCGCTGGCTCCGGGGCGTGCTGCATTTGGATCTGGGGACATCTTTCCGCACCGGGAGCCCCGTGGCCGCCGAGCTTTTGTCACGTCTGCCGGCGACCCTGGAGCTGACCGCTGCAGCCCTGGTTATTACGGTTCTTCTTGCCGTGCCGGCCGGTATCTTATCGGCCCTTTACCGCCATGCCTTGGTTGACCATTTGAGCCGTTTTTGCGCTTTACTGGGCGCCTCGCTGCCCGGTTTTTGGTTGGGACTGATGCTTATCTACCTTTTTTCGGTAAAGCTGGGCTTTTTGCCGGTGATGGGGCGAGGGGGACCGGAACATCTGGTGCTGCCGGCCGCGACGCTTGGGCTGGGGATGGCTGCTTCCTACGCTCGCATCTTGCGCGCCGGCATGTTGGAGACGCTCGGACAGGATTACATAAAGGTCGCCCGGGCCAAAGGACTTAAGGAGAAATGGGTTATCGGCCGGCACGCGCTGAAAAACGCTGCTCTGCCGATGATCACTCTTTTCGGCATGGGTATCGGCTATCTCTTGGGCGGAACAGTGATTGTGGAGACTGTCTTCGCCTGGCCCGGAGTGGGCAAGTTTGCGGTGGACGCCATTTTCAACCGGGATTATGCGGTGATACAGGGTTACGCTTTCTTTATGGCTCTGGTTTTTGTCCTGGCCAACTTGCTGGTGGATATCTCTTACGTTATTCTCGATCCGCGCGTCCGGTTGGAAAGGGCGGGGCCGAGATGACGGCGGCAAAACTAGGACAGCCGGACCCTGTTGCACAGGGCCTGCTGCTTTCCGCGGCAAAGAGACTGGCGCGTGACAAGCTGGCCCTCTTGGGCATGGGCATCATCCTGACGGTCGCGGCCCTTGCTTTCCTTGCTCCGTACATCGCTCCCAACGACCCGCTGAAGGTGGACCTGGCCAGGCGGCTGGCCCCCGCTGACGCTTCATTTCCCCTTGGCACCGACCATTTGGGGCGCTGCATCTTTTCCCGCCTGGTCTACGGGGCGCGGGTTTCGCTTCCTGTTGCGGGCTTGACCTTGGCCGTCATCATGCTCATTGGCATTCCTATCGGTGTCATTTCGGGTTATTGCGGGGGAAAGGCAGACGCCATCATTATGCGCGTTGTGGACATACTGCTGGCTTTTCCCGGCCTGGTCTTGGCCCTTGTCATTGCCGGTATGCTGGGGCCGGGCCTGATCAACGTATTGATTGCCCTGGCCGCAGTCTGGTGGGTTGAGTATGCCCGGTTTGTCCGGGGTATCGTCCTGGCGGTGAAAGAAAAGGAGTTTGTGCTTGCGGCGAGGGCTTCCGGCACGTCGGATCTGGGCATTGTCACCCGTCATATCCTGCCCGACGTTCTTTCGCCTGTCACCGTTCTGGCGACCCTGGACATGGGCAAGATGATTCTGGCCATCTCCGGCCTGTCTTTCCTAGGACTCGGTGCTCAGCCACCGACGCCGGAATGGGGGACAATGCTCAACGACGGACGGCCCTACATGCAGGTGGCGCCTCACCTGATGCTTTATCCCGGACTGGCCATCATGGGGATTGCATTGGCTTTCAACCTTTTGGGTGACGGTCTCCGCGACGCCCTTGACCCCAGGTGCACGGCACGGGTGTAAGGAGGTAGCTGCATGCCCGGTGATACCATTTTGCAGGTATGCAATCTGACCACGCAATTCACCGGACCAGGGGGCGTGGTTAAAGCCGTTAACGGCGTGACTTTTCACGTTAAGGCCGGGCAAACCTTGGGCGTCGTGGGGGAGAGCGGCTGCGGCAAGAGCGTGATGTGCCTTTCTCTCATCGGGCTCATTGACCCGCCGGGACGGATCGCCGGCGGGGAAGTCTGGTTGGACGGGAAAGAACTTCTTCGTCTTTCGCCCGGAGAGCTGCGGAGGGTGCGGGGCAGAGAAATTGCACTTGTCTTTCAGGATCCGATGTCTTCCCTTAACCCTGTGCTTACCGTCGGCACGCAGCTTACCGAAACCATTGTTTCGCACGTGCGTGTATCCAGGGCCAAAGCACGAAGAGCGGCTCTGAGGCTTCTGGCCGGGGTGGGTCTGCCGGATCCTGAAAGGCTGATGCGGCGTTATCCTTTTCAGCTGTCGGGAGGTATGCGCCAGCGGGTGATGATCGCCATGGCATTGTCCTTGCGGCCCAAGGTGTTGATCGCTGACGAACCCACCACTGCGTTGGACGTCACCGTGCAGGCGCAAATCCTGGGAGAAATGAAACGGCTGCAGAAGGAACTGGGAACGGCCCTGATTCTTGTCACCCACGACCTGGGAGTTATTGCGGCGATGGCCGATACGGTGGCGGTGATGTATGCGGGCAGCATCGTAGAGTACGGTCCCTGTACCGAAGTTTTTACGCATCCCGGTCATCCCTACACAAAGGCGCTGCTGCGGGCGGTGCCCAGGCTGGGTGCGGATGACGGCCTGGTACCAATACCGGGACAGCCGCCGAATCTGCTGAACCTCCCGGACTGTTGCGCCTTCTTGCCCCGATGCCCGCTATCGGGCGAGGAATGCCGGGGGAACAGACCTCGATTGCACGTATGCGGCCCGGAGCATCGGGTGGCCTGTCACCGGTCGATCGGAGAGCTTCAGCCGTACGGGGAGGATCTGTATGAGCCTGCTGCAGGCCGTCGATTTGGTTAAGCATTACGGCGGGGATGGCGTGTTTTTCGGGGGCGGGAGAAGAAAGATACGGGCCGTTGACGGTGTTTCCCTTTTCCTTTCGCGGGGCGAAACCCTGGGGCTGGTCGGGGAAAGCGGCTGCGGCAAAAGCACCCTGGGCCGGTTACTCTCACGCCTTGAGGAGCCGACGGCGGGGAAAATCTTTTTCGCCGGCGAGGACATCACCGCCTGGACGGGGAAGCGGCTCCGGGCGCTTCGAAGGAGGATACAGATCATTTTCCAGGATTCCGGTTCTTCACTTAACGGCCGCCAAAAAGTCGGGGCTATTCTCGAGGAGCCGCTGGCCAATTTCGGGATGGAAAAGGCAAGGCGCAGAAAGCGGGTGCTGGAGCTGTTGGCGACGGTCGGCCTGGAGCCGGAGCATGCCTTGAGGTATCCTCACGAGTTCAGCGGCGGCCAGCGCCAGCGCATCAACATCGCCCGCGCCCTGGCCTTGCAGCCCGACCTCATCGTTTGCGACGAGCCGGTGTCAAGCTTGGACGTTTCCATCAGGGCACAGGTTCTTAACTTGCTGCACGAACTGAAGAAGCGCTTCGGCCTGTCTTATCTTTTTATTTCCCACGATCTGGCATCGGTACACTACCTGGCTGACCGGGTGGCGGTGATGTATTTGGGCAGGATTGTGGAGGTGCTGACAGTCCGCGGGTTGTTGGGCAACGCCCTCCATCCGTACACACGGGCGCTTTTGGCGGCGGTGCCGGTTCCCGATCCTCAGCGGGGTGCATTTTATCGAGAGGCAATACAGGGGGAGCCGCCAGACCCGGGAAGGCCTCCTGCGGGTTGCCGCTTTCATCCCCGCTGCCCTTGCGTCCGGGATCAATGCCGGGGTGTTGAGCCCGTCCTCCGGGACGTCGCGCCGGGGCACAAGGTGGCTTGTCATTTTGTTTGAAGCCAAATCCGGCGGGATGCAGGTTGGTCAGTAGGATAATCCGGAGAAAGGAGGTGTTAAAGCGTGCGGGAAAAGAAAGACATCCTGCTCTTGGCAACCTACGGTATGGAAGTGGTGGAATGCGGAGGTACTCTGGCCAAGCACGTGCGCGCCGGCGGAAAAGCCCATGCGGCGGTTGCTCTCGTGAGACCTGAAAACAAAGAACAAGTGAGAAGGGCGGGAAGGGTTCTCGGACTGGAAGTGAGCTTTCTGGGGTTTGAAAGCGGGGAAGTGCAGGCCGATGCAGCTTCGAAAAGCAAAATCGTGCGTCTCATCAGGGAAGTCCGTCCGGACATCATTATTACCCAGGATCCCGAACATTCCTTTCTTGATCTCGACCCCGATCGCAGGGAGGCCATGATTTTGTACCTCGAAGCTGTCAGCCTGGCCGGAAGAGATTGGAGAATCACGGAATGTGGCGGCTTTGAGCCGCATTTGGTGAGAAGTATCTATTTTATGACCCCGGAAAGACCGAATTGCCTAGTCGATGTCGCGGAGGTCTTTTCTCTCAAGGAGCGGGCGATGGCTGAGCTGTCGGGTCAGCTTGCCTTCACCGCGAGGGTCATCAGCGGGATGGTGCCGGTGTCCGCCATGCCCTATCTGTTGGCTGATTACCAAAAGATCAAGGATGACCCCGTAGACCTGGGCCGGGCTTTGCACCGCGAGATGGATAGAGCCTTTTGCCTGTACCATGGTCTGCTCAGCCACTCGGGTTTCGTTTTCGCCGAGCCTTTTCGCCGTCTTGGCCGTTTCGAGCTGGAATACCTGCTGTGATGCCAGTACACCCTGAAAACAGCAATGAGGTGAAATAATGAGACAGATCAAGCTGATTGCGTGTATATTGGTTATTGCTGCGCTGATTGCCGGATTTGCGGGATGCAGCAAGCAGAGCAGTCAGGAGGGCGCGAACCTCCAGGTCAAACAAGAGCTTGTGGTCGGGTTGGCGGCCGACGCCAATGAACTCAAGTTCAAAGAAGTGGGTATCGGGTCGCCGAATGCCAATATCTACGAAAGTCTCGTCAAGCTCAACGCCGACTACCAGGTGGAACCGCTCTTGGCCACCAGGTGGGAGTACAGAGGCAGCAACACCTGGAGGTTTTACCTGAGGGAAGGCGTCAAGTTTCATAACGGAGAAGAGTTGACTGCGGAGGCGGTCAAGCAGTCCCTGGAAGAGGAAATACGTCCCAGCGGTAAGTCCATCCTGAAAATCGAGAAGGGCTCCGTCAAGGTTGTCGATAAACATACGATCGATATCGTCACCACAGAGCCCAACATGCGCGTCCCGGAGATCCTGGCGCATCCCCTCTACGGAATCCGAGCGCCGGGTGTCGATCCTGTTGCCAATCCGACCGGCACAGGCCCGTTCCGTTTCGTCCGCTACGAAAAAGATAAAGAACTCGTCGTGGAGCGCAATCCCGACTACTGGGGTACACCGCCCAAGCTGGATAAGGTGACTTTTAAGTACATTCCCGATCACAACACGCGCCTGATGGCCCTTCAGGCCGGAGAAGTAGACGTGGTAAAGGAGATCCCCCGCGAAATGCTCGGGCAGGCCAAGGCGATGGAAGGTGTCAGACTGGCAACCGCCCCGCAGGGCCCGTATGTGGCACTGTCCCTCATGGTCAACGGGAAACCTCCGCACGACATTTTGCGGGATAAGACAGTACGGCAGGCCATCGGGTGGGCTATCGACCGCGAAGCTATTATCCAAAAGGTGTGGGAAGGCAACGCGGACGAGAGTCAAACGGTTATTCCCGCCGGGATTCTGGGGGAGCACAAAAACCTGGTGCAAGGATTCGGCTATGACCCGGCAAAAGCCGGACAGCTGCTTGATGATGCCGGCTGGAAGCCCGGACCCGACGGTATCAGGACCAAAAACGGCAGACGGCTGGAGCTTACGCTGGTTTCCGGTTTTCCTTCGGCCAGCGTGTTGAAACCTTTGCCCGAAGTCCTGCAGCAGCAGCTTCGTGACGTCGGCATTGATGTCCGTATTGTGGAGGTGGCTGATGACGGCCTGTACTACGGCAGGCTGGAAAAGGGCGAAGGCGACCTCTGGTTGGAGCGGGGGAATCAGAATAACGGCGACCCGACCTTCCTTCCGGAACTCCTGTACCACAGCCGGGGATACCAGGGGTCTACTTACAACAAGCCGTTCTGGCCGGGGGAAGAGTTCGACCGTCTTATTGACGAGGCCAGGAACAGTCCGGATATCCGCGAGGCCGCCCGGCTTATGGCGGAGGCTATGCACATTCTGATTGATAAGGAAAGCACCGTCGTGCCTATTGCCGCCCTTTACAACGTCTATGCCGTAAAAGAGAAGGTCCAGGGACTCAGCCCTCATCCCGCGGATATCAACACCAGATGGGATACTGCTTACATCAAAGGATAGCGGAAACAGTATGCGTGTGCCGAAGAATGCAGAGGTGAGAATTCCTTCCGAGGGCACCGTCCTTGCGGGCACGCTTCTTATGCCCGCCGGTGAGGGACCGTTTCCGTGCGTTGTGATCGCCGGGGGAACAATGTCGCACACCCGCGACGGCCGGCTCATTGATCCGGAGAGAGTTGTTCCGGAACGGGACGCCCTCAAACGGCTGGCGACGAGGCTGGCGGCGGCGGGGTACGCTTCCATACGCTGGGATAAGCGCGGCTTCGGCGGTACTCCGCCGGGGCCGCGGCCCGCTACGTACAGGGATGAGACCGCTGATCTGATTGCCGTTATGCACTTCGCCCGCCGCCACCCCGCTGTCTCGCGGGTGGCGGTCGCGGGCGAAAGCGCCGGAGGGTATGTTGCCTGCCTGGCGGCGAAACGGGGCGTTCCGGCGGACGCCTACATCTTCTTGGGAGCCTTGTGCAGTCCCATTGAGGATCTGTTCGCCTACAATTACGGCCGCTTAGTTGCCTACGCTGCGCAAAGCGAAGAAAACCACCGGTGGGCGCAAGAAACCTCGCCCTTCGGTCTGGCCCTGGGACGGCATTACAAGGCGATGATTGAGGCGGCTTTGCGCGGGGATGAGACCTATGTTCTGAGGTACGGCGACCGGGTACGGACGGTGCCGCTGGACCGGTGGCGGGAAGAACTCGCCGAGCCGCCGCACGAACAGTTCCGGTATATCGCCGGGCCGGTACTGATCCTGCACGGCGAGCGGGACATGAACGTCCCTGTGGAGCACGCGGCTAGAATCGAGAAAACCGTCAGGGCCGCCGGAAACAGCTTTGTGACGAGGATCGTGATCCCTCATGCCGACCATAGCTTCCAGGTAGCGGCCTCAGACGAAGACATGCGCATGCGGGAAAGGCATTCCTGTGAGAGCTTCAACAGGAGGTATCATGAGGACCTTTACACGGCCCTAGCAGCCTGGCTGAGAAAGGTTACGCCCACTGGGGCAAAAAGCTCTCACGCGCCGCATCCTATCATTCACAAGCCGCGCCCGGGGAGCATGGCATGGGACGGTATACGGGTGGTCGGCGATGTCACCGATGCCCGCCAAAACCCCGGCGTGACCACCCTGGAAGGACGTATCGGCCCGCTTCTGAAAGGGGAAGGTTGCCAGGCCCATTATATTGAAATGCCGCCGGGACTTTACTGTGCCGAACACCCCCACGCTACCGAGAGCCTGATCTACACCGTGCGCGGCCGTTGGGTGCTGGCGAGCGGCGGCGTAAGGAAACTCATGCGGCCGGGTTCGCTTTTCTGGTTTGGGGCGGGCGTGCCTACCGGGTATGAGGTACCTTTCGACGAGCCGGCCTTTATCCTGATCTTCAAGGGTCAGCGGAGCGAAGAGAGCGACGAGGCGTTTTTCGAATATTTGCGCCGGCTGGCCGGTCGCCTGGAAGAGGAGCGGGCCGGCGGGCAGCCGTTCACGTTTGACGAATTGCCTCCCGAACACCCGGCGTGCGTCTTTGCCGTCCGCGTGAATACCGACTGCGGAGCCTGAGAAAGCGTTCTCCGGAAGCCGGCGGCGGCCGCGAAAAGGCGGCGGCCGCCCGCTACAGGTATGCTCCCTGAAGCTCTTTGCTCAGGCGGGCGATTTCGTGCGGTGTAACTTGCGGGAGTCTGTTGTATTCGGGGTTCAGGCAGGTGCCGGGGCGAAACCCCTGCAGGCGGTGGTTCCCGGCGTTAAGGCCGGGAAAAGCCTTCACCATCTCCGTCAGGAGCTCCGGGGTATGCAGGCCGGGGACTACCGTGGTGCGGACGTAGCCGCGCTTTTGGCGCAGGACGGCGGCGATGGTTGCAGCCACGTTCTCGGGGTTGTCGCAGCTTACCAGGCTGCCGTAAAGCCGCAAAGGGGCCTTGTAGTCCACGGCCACGGCGTCGACCAGACGCCGGTCAAGAAGCTCCCGCACCACTTCGGGGCGGGAGCCGTTGGTGTCGAGCTTGACGGGGAGGCCGATCTCCTTCACGAGCGCCAGGAATGCGGTCAGGCCGGGAGAAAGCGTGGGTTCGCCCCCGGTGACGACCAACCCGTCCAGCATGGCCCGGCGTTGTCTGAGATACTGCAGGACACCGTCTGCCGTGACAAGGGGAGCAGATCGTGAGGGCTCCACGAGATCGGGATTCTGGCACCAGGGACAGCGGAAGTTGCACCCCCGCAAGAAAACCACGGCCGATACCCTGCCCGGCCAGTCCACGAGCGAGACTTTATTGAACCCGGTGCATTCGATCACGTGCGATGCCTCCTGAAGCCTCGCCGCCCGCATTTCAGCCAGCCGTTTTACAGCCGAAATGCTTTGCGCCGGCCGTATTCGGCCTTTTTCCCCTCGTTCCACTGGCTGACCGGGCGGTAATAGCCCACGATGCGCGAATAAACCTCGGCGGTGCCTCCGCAGCGCGGGCATTGCCGGTGTTCGCCGCTGATGTACCCATGGCTTGCGCACACCGAATAAGTCGGCGTGACCGAAATATAGGGCAGGCGGAAGCCCTCGGTCACCTTTTTGACGAGCGCGGCGCAGCTTTCGGGGTCGGGCAGGGCCTCGCCCACAAAAATGTGGGCCACCGTCCCGCCCGTATACATCGTCTGCAGCGGTTCCTGATGTTCGAGCATGGCGAAAACGTCGTCGGTCTCGTCAACCGGGAGCTGGGTGGAGTTGGTGTAGTAGGGCGCCGCGCCTTTTCTCCATGCGTCTTCGTTGGCCGCGAGTATGCCCGGGAATTTCTTCTTGTCGATGCGGGCCAGGCGGTGCGAACACCCCTCGGCGGGCGTCGCCTCCAGGTTGTAGAGGTTGCCAGTGCGTTCCTGCACGCCGGCCAGAAACTCCCTCAGGAAAGCGAGTATGCGCTTGGCGAAATCCCGGCCTTCCGGCTCATAGATGCTTTTACCGTGGAGGTTTTTAACCGCTTCGGCGGCTCCGACCAGGCCAATGGTGGCGAAGTGGTTGGTCCAGTAATGCCCCGTTCGCTCCTTGACCTCCCGCAGGTAATGGCGTGAGTACGGATAGAGCCCGCCGCCGGTGAGCCTTTCGAGCACGCGGCGCTTAATCTCCAGGGACGTCACAGCGATGGATGCCAGATGGGCCAGGCGGGCGAAAAAGTCCTGTTCGTCCCGCGCCAGGTACGCCAGGCGCGGCAGGTTCAGCGTGACCACCCCGATGGAACCCGTCAGGGGGCTTGCGCCGAAAAGCCCGCCGCCCCGCTTTAGAAGCTCTTTATTGTCGATTCTGAGACGACAACACATCGACCGCACGTCTTCCGGCCTGAGATCGGAATTGATGAAGTTGGCGAAATAGGGCGTCCCGTATTTGGCCGTAACGGCGAAGAGCTTTTGTGCTACAGGACCTTTCCAGGCGAATTCCGGTGAAACATTGTAGGTCGGAATAGGAAAGGCGAACCCTCGCCCGCAGGCGTCGCCATCCATTAGCACGTCGGCGAACGCTTCGTTGATCAAGTTCACTTCTTCCTGAAAGTCACCGCAAGCCGTATTTAACTCCCGGCCGCCTGCAACGGCGGGTTCGTCTTTCATAAAAGCGGGGATATCCAGGTCCATGGTGATGTTGGTGAACGGTGTCTGGTAACCCGTCCGGGTGGGTACGTTTAGATTAAAAACAAACTCCTGAATGGCTTGCTTTACTTCCTTGTAGGTTAGATTGTCGGTACGAACGAAGGGGGCGAGAAGCGTATCGACGTTGGAAAAAGCCTGCGCCCCCGCGGCTTCGCCCTGAAGAGTATACAGGAAGTTGACCATTTGACCCAGCGCCGAGCGGAAGTGTTTGGGCGGCCCGGACGATACCTGGTTGGGCACCCCGCCGAAACCTTCTTCAAGGACCTGTTTGAGATCCCACCCTACACAATACACACTCAGGTAACCGAGGTCATGGATGTGAAAGTCGCCTTCGAGGTGCGCCCGGCGCACTTCGGGAGGGTAGATGCGTTCCAGCCAGAAGTGGGCGGCCGCGGTGTTGGAGATGTAGCTGTTCAATCCCTGCAGTGAAAAAGACGAATTGGCGTTCTCGGCCACGCGCCAGTCCGCCTGGTTGAGATAGGACTCCACCAGGTCGCAGCTTACTAAAGACTTCATTTCGCGCATCTGGCGGTGCTGTTCGCGATACAGGATGTAGGCCTTGGCGGTCTGATGATAGCCAAGTTCCATGAGACTTTTTTCGACCAGGTCCTGTATTTCTTCAACGGTGGGGGCGGCAATGCCCCGGTTTTCCAGAGCTTCGATCACGCGCTGCGTTACCGCCGGGGCGGCGTCAGTGTCCGCCCACCTGGCTTCTCCCGTAGCCTTAAAAGCTCGTGCAATGGCATTAGTAATACGCATACTCTCGAAAGCTACTATACGCCCATCGCGTTTTTGGATCGATGTGATCATGGTTGCCTCCTTGATTAATTAATTTGGGCATATCCTCGTTAAAAACGTGTTAAGAGTGTTTACCGCTTAAGAAACTGACATTTTACCGGTTCGCGCTGACATAAAAGCACAAAGACCCTGCCCCGGTTAACTTGGGGAGGGTCCCAGCATGCAAAATCCCAATATCTCCTACCGCCTATGCACGTTAAAGACAAGCGTACCGGTGGAGCCCTTGGTTTCGAACACGCCGCTCCCCGCCTCTCGACCGGAGGCAAGAGCACTAAATAAGCAGGCAGGTCTCCTGGCTCGCGGTCATCGCCGCCGCCCGCCTTCCCGCTCAGCACTCAAACGAAACCGAGTGCCGGCAGTGGCATCCTGGGGGGCGGCTCAACGCTCACAGTAGCGGGACTGCTCAGGACTCGCACCTGATTCCCTATTCTCCCCTGGAGACCGTTGAAAAGCTTCGCCTGGCTTTGAGAAGTGTGAGGCGAGAGGTCAGAGGTGAGTATCAATGAAGGAATTCACCAAGCGAATTCTAACCCTGTGTCCCCACTTCTGACTTCCCACGACTCACATCTCAAAGGCCTTTCGCGCCATGCTTGCTTTTGAACGGTCTCGGGCTGACTCTTCGGCGTCAGCCCGAGACTCAGGCACATTGCTCCAGTAGCGCAAATCTTGTGGGTTTTGCAACGGCCTCCTGGCAAGGGGCACCTGCTTATCCTTAATATGTTAGAGCCATTCTAGCACGGGCGCCGGCGGCCGTCAACTGCCGCGGGGGGAGCCCCGGCGGAGAATGTGCCCGTAGCCCGTGCCTACTTGCCGCCCGATTGCCCTCAGTTCTCGTTCCCATCGGGCGAAGGATGCTTCACCTTCGCCCTGCGGCCGGCTGCGGCCGGGATAAATAGCGTAATGCTGCCGGTACGGCGCCGGCGTGACGTCCGGCATCACGACGTTCGCACCCGCGGCCAGCGCCCGACGCCGGCCGTCCGGATCGAGGGTGGCCAGCGCCGTTGTAGCCGGCAGGTGGGTGTGCGGCAGCAGCAGGCGGGTTACCGCGAGGACTTTGAGCGTTGTATCTGTCGATCCTGGGGGAGAGCTGCCCAGTGGTGTATCGGGATGCGGAATGAAGGGGCCGATACCGGCCATTTCCACGCCGATGCTTTGGAGCAGAAAGATGTCGGCGGCGAGTGTTTCGCAGGTCTGACCGGGGAGGCCGACGATGCTGCCCGCGCCTACTTGGTATCCGAGCTCCTGGAGCCAGCGCAGCCTTTCAAGGCGGCTCTCGAGGGTGGTTCCGGGGCGCAAGCGTGCGAAGAGCGCCGGATCGGCTGTCTCGTGCTTCAAGAGGTAGCGGTCGGCGCCGGCGTCGCGCAGCCGCCGGTAATCGTCCCTTGAACGGTCGCCGAGGGAAAGGGTTACGGCCACATCCAGCGTTTCTTTGATCCGCTTGACCACGCGGGCAAGGTCGTCCAAAGCAAAACCCGGATCCTCGCCCGACTGCAGGACGATGCTGCGGTATCCCCCCTGGCGCGCCCGGTGCGCGGCAGCCAGGATCTCCTGCGGCGTCATCCGGTAACGCCGGATGCGGCGGTTATCCCGCCGCAGACCGCAGTAGAGACAATTCCTTGCACAGTGGTTGGAAAACTCGATGATCGCCCGCAGGTGCACTTCCGGTCCCAGGTGTGCGGCCCGCACCTGGTCGGCCGCCCGGAAAAGCGCCGCCGCCTCCTCTCCTTCGGCGCCGAGAAGAAGAACGATCTCCTCCCGCGCGAGCGTGTGGGCTTCGCCGGCCTTGGCCAGCGCGGCGGCGAACTCCGGCCGCAACATATCACTCTCCGACCGGCCCGCGGAAGCGGACCGGCAGCGCGTCCTCGTCGTCGTCGTCCTCCCCTGTTGCGGTGCCGAAGGCGGCCAGGGCCGCCGGGAAGGGGGAAAGCGCCCGGCGCAGAACGCCGTGGATGTGCGCCATAAGCACGCCGTAGTTGACGATGGGCACACCTGCATCCCGGGCCTGCATGATGCGGGAGAGCATCTGCCGTCGGTTCAGCATGCACGCCCCGCAATGGACAATCAGCTTGTAGTCCCCGAGGTTTTCCGGGAGCGGACCGCCGCCGGCCGCCACGTCGAAGGAGAGCTCCCCGCCCACCGCCTGGCGCAGCCAGCGGGGGATCTTGACCCGGCCGATATCGTCCTCGACAGGGTGGTGGGTGCAGGCTTCGGCGATGAGGACCCTGTCACCCGCCCGCAGTTTGTCTACGGCACCGACCCCGGCCACCAGGGTATTCAGGTCGCCCTTGTAGCGGGCCATCAGGATTGAGAAGGAGGTAAAGAGCACGTCGGGAGGGGTGTCCGCGGCGGCCTTGAGGTAAGCCGAGGCGTCGGTGACCACCAGGCGCGGCCGCCTGACCATACCGTCGAGCGCGTGGCGGAGTTCGCGTTCCTTGACCATTACGGCGACCGCATCGTGTTCAAGAATGTCACGGATAACCTGCTGCTGCGGCAGGATGAGCCTGCCCTTCGGCGCCGCCTTGTCGATGGGAATCACCAGGACCACCGTGTCGCCGGGCGCGATGAGGTCTCCCGCAATGGTCGGCAGTGCCCAGTCCCCGGGCGTGTGACGGACGATCAACTGTTTGAGACGGTCGATGCCGAGACCTTTCAGCGCGCTGACGGCCGTCCAGGGTATGGGCAGGACCGCCGCCCAGGCCGAAAGGGGCGGGTCCGGGTGGATGTCAAGTTTGTTGGCCACGCCGATAACGGGAATGTTGCGGGCGCGCACCATGGCCACCATGTCCTCCTCGTATTTGCCGGGACCATCCGCCGGGTCGACCACCAGGAGCGCCAGGTCCGTCTTCGACAATACCTCGAGGCTCTTTTTGACCCGCAGGGCTCCCAGATCACCGGTGTCGTCAAGACCCGCCGTGTCGATGAGCATCACCGGCCCGAGGGGCAGGATCTCCATAGCCTTGGCTACCGGGTCGGTGGTCGTGCCGGGAACATCGGCCACGATGGCGATCTCCTGCCCCGCCAGGGCGTTGATCAGGCTCGATTTCCCGGCGTTGCGCCGGCCGAAGAGGGCGATGTGCGGTCGCTGGCCGCGCGGGGTGGCGTTCAGATCACTCATTCCCGGTTCCCTCCTCCTTTGCGTGTTGCCGAAGCCGCAGTGCGGCCTCCCGTACTGCCCGCAGCAACTCTTCCTTTTGACCCGGCGGCAATTCCTCCGCGCCCGCGTAAAACATCCAGAGACCTTCATCTATTTCCACCTTCTCCGGCGGCAGGTAGGTTTCTTCGCCGTGGCCTCCCAGGTAGTGCAGGCGGTGGCCGAGCGCCCGGGCGAAATAAACCTTCCGGACCCCGAAGCGCTCGCAAACCGCGCGGGCCAGGGTGCCGAAAACGTCAGAATTTGACATCGCGTTCTCCCGCCTCCACCTGTTGCAGCAGTTTGTGCAGCTGCGGTGTGCGCTTGGGCATCTTCTGATTGAACCACTCCAGGTAGTGCCCGATGACTTCCTCGCCCAGGGCCCGCGTCTGCGGCGAAGCGTAATCGAGCAGGTATTCTTTAAACGTGAGCGCCGCGTTCGGGATGCAGAAGTTTTTCACCAGTCCCTTCTTGGCAAAGGACATGAAGTGGCACCCCGTGCGCGCGGCCCGGTAGCACGAGGTACAGAAGGAGGGGATGTAGCCGTCCTGGCAGAGTTCGTAAATGAATTCGTCGAGCGAACGGGTGTCGCCGAGCTGAAACTGCTGCCGGTCCGGGATGTGCTCCCGCTCCATCTCGGCATAGCCGCCCACGGCGATGCGGGAGCCGGCGTCCACTTGCGAAATCCCCAGGCGGATGGCTTCCCGCCGGAATTCCGGCCGTTCACGGCAGGTAAGGATCATACCGGTATACGGCACCGCGCACCGCAGGACGGCGATGACTTTCTTGAAGTCTTCGTCACTGACCAGGTAGGGCGAGTTTGTCGTGAGAGGCGTGTTCAGGGCCGGTTCGAGCCTGGGGAAGGAAATGGTGTGCGGTCCCACGCCGAACTCCCGCTCGAGGTCCCTGGCGTGGATAATGAGGCCCAAAACCTCGAAACGCCAGTCGTACAGACCGAAGAGTGCGCCGATGGCCACGTCGTCGATACCCGCCTCCTGGGCCCGGTGCTGGGCAAAGAGCCGCCAGCGGTAAGAGCCTTTGGGCGTGTTGGCCGGGTGCATTTTCCGGTAGGTGGCATGGTGGTAGGTCTCCTGGAAGACCTGGTAGGTACCGATGCCGACATCCTTTACGCGACGGTATTCCTCCACCGTCAGCGGAGGTGCGTTCACGTTCACCCTCCTGATCTCCCCGCGCCCTTTCTTGATGGAGTAGATCTTTTCGATGGTGCGGCACATGTAGTCGATATCGCTTTCCGGGTGCTCCCCGTAGACCACGATCAGACGCTTGTGCCCTTTCGAAATGAGGATCCTGACCTCCTGTTCCAGTTCTTCCAGAGAGAGGGTTCTTTTGGTCACCGCGTCGTTGGTGTGGCGAAAACCGCAGTAGGCGCAGTTGTTCACACAAGGGCTCGACAGGTACAGCGGCGCGAAGAGCACGATCCGGTTGCCGTATACCTCTTCCTTAATCCAGCGCGCGGTGGCGAAAACCTCCTGCACCAGCTCGGGGTCGCGGCAGTTAATCAACACCGCCGCCTCTTCCGGTGTAAGACCCTTCAATTCCCGGGCTTTGGCCAGGACTTCCTCGATCTGTGGTCGGTCGGGATGGGCCCTGCTTTCGAGGATGCGCCGGATTTCGTCGTCGTCTATAAAGTCCGTCCGCTTTTCTGTTTCCTCGTACTTTCTGATTACTGCCGTACGCTGCTCGCGCCAGGCTTGCTCTTGCGGGGTCACGCTAGCTCTCTCCTTTCAAATCAGGTCAAATCAGGTTCTTTTATCGGCCGACCTGTTCCGGTTTTCGAAAAGATCACCACCTCGCTTCCGCCGAAAATAACGCGCACCGGCGATACCCGGCGTGGTCAGTTCCTCGGGGCGCAGTATCACCTCGATCTCGTCGGGGGAGAAGAGCCCTTCTTCAACCAGGAGATCGGTCACCGGACGCCGGGCGGCCGCCGCCCGGAGTACCAAGGCAGTGGCTTTCTCATACCCGATGTAGGGAACGAAGGCCGTAATCACGCTCTGGCTGGCGTCCAAAAGTTCCCGGCAGCGGGCGGCATCGGCCTCGATGCCCCGGATGCATCCGGCGGCAAAGATGTCAACCGCGTTGGCCAGCAGCGTTAAAGACTGTAGGAGATTATGGGCGATCAGCGGCAGAAAGGCGTTGAGCTCCAGTTGTCCGGAGGCGGCGGCTATGCCGACGGCCGCGTCGTTGGCCATTACCTGGAAGGCGACCTGGGTCACCATCTCCGGAATAACGGGGTTCACCTTGCCGGGCATGATCGACGAGCCGGCCTGCGCCTCGGGGAGCCTGATTTCGGCGAGGCCCGCCCGGGGGCCGGAAGAGAGGAGGCGCAAATCTCCCGTGATTTTGGCCAGGCTGACCGCCGCTGCCTTCAGGAATCCGGAGACTTCCGCAAAGATGTCGGCGTTTTGCGTGGCCTCGAAGGTGTTCTCAGCACGCGAAAGGCCGAACCCGGTCAACTCACGGAGGACCTCGATGACACGGTATGTATAGCGCCGGCTCGCGTTCAGCCCCGTGCCCACGGCCGTACCGCCCAGATTTACCTGCCGCAGCCGCTCCTCCGCTTTGTAGAGACGCCACCAGTCACGGGCCACCGCTTCGGCCCAGGCGCCGAACTCCTGGCCGAGGGTGACCGGGACGGCGTCCTGCATTTCGGTGCGGCCGGTCTTCAGAATGCGGGCGAACTCCTTCTCCTTGGCCTGCAGCGCCCCCTGCAGGCCGGCCATCGCCCGGGCGAGCCGCCGCACCAGCTTGATGGCGGCGACCCGCAAGGCCGTAGGAAAGGTGTCGTTGGTGGACTGGCCCAGGTTGACGTGGTCCAGGGGGTGAACAAGCGAGTAGTCGCCCTTTTCGCCTCCGAGCAGCTCGATGGCCCGGTTGGCGATGACTTCGTTGACGTTCATATTGGTTGAGGTGCCCGCGCCGCCCTGGAAGGCGTCGACCAGGATCTGGTCCCGCCACATCCCTGCGGCCAGTTCTTCCGCCGCCTGCGCGATAACCGCCCCGCGCCGCGCGTCCAAAAGCCCGGTTTCCATGTTGGCCAGGGCCGCCGCCTTTTTGACCAGCGCCAGGGCCCAGATCAGGTCGGGGTGGACCGCGATGCCGGAGACGGCGAAGTTCTCCCGCGCCCGCAAGGTGTGGATGCCGTAGTAGGCGTCGCGGGGTAGGGCCGCTTCACCGAGCAGATCTTTTTCCGTTCTGAGGGAAGGGGAATCCGAAAAAGTGGTCTCCACAGTCAGGTGCGCCTCCCCGTCAAAGCACTTTTTACCTTCACGCCCGGCAAGGCCCCGAGTTTACCCGTCAAGGCGCCGATGGCGTCGGTGCTCCCGTCAACGATAAGTGCGATCACCGAAAAGTTTTTCTCACGGTAGGGAACACCCATACGGCCGACGACAATATCGGCATGCGCGCCCAGGATCTCGTTGACCCTAGACGCCATCTCCCGCCGGTTTTCCACTACAATGCCCAGAATCCCGATCCGAGTCTCCATGTAACATCTCCCCCAAGAATTTCAGAAGCCCACCCCGGCAAAAAGGGTGGGCCCGCCATCCCTTGCCTTCAGGTAAACCCTCCGCGCAGGACATCGGTATACAGCATGCAAAAAGGCCACAAGGACTGTCCCCGGGTTTCCCGGGGAACGAAGACCTTCGTGGCCTTTTATAACCTTCGCGGTTAGACCTAACTTGTTACAAAGCGCCTATTCGACGAGAACTGCCGAACTTCCTGCTGAACGAGAACTAAGTTCCTGAGATCGTCCCCAAATCAAAAGTAAAAATGTTTTTGAAAGCAGCAGGATATTTTCCGTCAACAGCGAACCGATTATAAATTAAATTAAACGCATAATCGGAACAGCAGTAGTACGAAGCTATTGTTTTCCGTGATCATGTGAACCCATAAAAATTAAGAGCGAACAAAAGACCACGAAGGTCGGCCGAAAGGTATCGAATGCTTTCGTGGTCTTTTCTTTTTGGGGGTGAGGTTTGGAAAGACCGAAAGTTTGTTCGCGGGCTGAGGGACAGGTATGGCAGGAAGGAGTGAGCGGCGATGAAGAACGGTTTTGAACCGAAGATTATCGCGTTTCTATGCAACTGGTGCAGTTACGGCGGAGCGGACCTGGCCGGGGTCAGCCGGTTCCAGTATCCGCCGAATATCCGGGCGATCAGAGTGATGTGCACCGGAAGGATTGACCCGGGCTTCATTTTCAGAGCGCTGATGCTCGGGGCGGACGGAGTTCTAGTGGCCGGCTGTCATCCCGGTGACTGCCATTATGTTAAGGGAAACTACTACGCCGAGCGCCGGATCAGAATCTTGCGGCGCCTTTTGGAGTGGGTGGATATCGAGCGCGAGCGGCTCTGGGTGCGCTGGATATCCGCGGGGGAAGGTATCCGGTTTGCCAGCACGGTCAGGGAATACACGGATTTTTTGCGCGAACTCGGACCCAACACGCAGCGTTTCGCCGAAGCCGACATCGAAACCCTGGCGCGTGTGGCCTCGGCGATGGGTTCGGTCGGTCGGCTGGTCCTGGAAGAAAACGTCTGCATGGTGGAGATGGCCAGGTATTTTCTGGAGCTTGTCCAGCGCGACTCGTGCGCCGAATGCATCCCTTGCCGCATCGGCACCAGGCGTCTTCTTGAAGTCTTTGAAAGAGTGCTGAAGGGAGAAGCCGATGAAGGCGAGTTTGCGTCATTGGCGGAAGCCGCCACGGCGATAGGCCTCGCGGCGAAGTGCGATCTGGGTCGGATCGCGGGACGGGCGGTAGCCGAAGTGGCCAGACACGGGCAGGACGAGCTCAAGGCGCATCTTGAGGGAAAGTGTCTGGCGACAGTGGAAGCCAACCGCGGCTGGGAAAGCGTAGTCGGCCGGGACGCGTGACCGCTTTTGGAACCTTGCCGGACAGCCGGTAGGCTGTATACCGCAAAACAGCCGCCGGCCGCCCGGACCGCTGTCATGCTTGAAGGAGGCGAAGATATGGGAAAAATCAGCCTGGTCATCGATCGACAAAAGGTTGAAGTGGAAGCCGGAACCACGATTCTGGAAGCTGCGGCCGGGGCAGGGGTGACGATTCCCACGCTCTGTTACCTCAAAGGCATTAATGAGGTTGGCGCGTGCCGCATCTGTGTGGTCGAAGTGGCTGGAAGGAAGGAATTCGTCACGGCCTGTGACACACCGGCCGAAGACGGCATGAAAGTATTAACCAATACGCCGGCCGTACGTGCCGCCCGCCGCGTGACCCTGGAGATGATTCTCTCGGATCATCCCCTGGAATGCCTTACCTGTTTGCGCAACGGCAACTGCGAGCTGCAGGCGCTGGCCGCTCAGCTGAACGTGCGTGAGGTACGGATGCGCGGGGCGACACACGCCGATCTGCCGCCCGATGACTCCACTCCCGCGATTTGGCGTGATCCGCGGAAATGCATAGTTTGTCGCCGCTGCGAAAGCGTGTGTAACGATGTGCAGGGCGTCGGTGCGATCGACCTGCAGGGCCGCGGGTTTGACGCCTTCATAGGTCCGCCGGCGAACCTTCGGCTGGATGAAACAAAATGCGTGCAGTGCGGCCAGTGCGCGCTGGTTTGCCCGACGGCTGCGATTACCGAAAGGGATGAAACCGATATTGTTTGGGAAGCCCTGCTCGACCCGCAGAAATTCGTGGTGGTGCAGACGGCGCCGGCCACCCGCGTGACCATCGGCGACATGTTCGGGTTGCCTCCCGGTACGCCGGTCACCGGCAAGATGGTCGCCGCTCTCCGTAGGCTGGGGTTTGACGCCGTTTTCGACACGGACTTTACCGCTGATTTGACCATCATAGAAGAAGCTTCCGAGCTGATCAAGCGGTTAACCGAAGGGGGCGTACTCCCCCAGCTCACCTCGTGCAGTCCGGGCTGGATCAAGTACGCGGAGCATTTTTACCCTGAACTCTTGCCGCACGTTTCTTCCTGTAAGTCGCCCCAGCAGATGTTCGGGGCGATCGCCAAAACGTATTTCGCCGAAAAGACCGGCCGGGATCCCGCCAGCATCTTCGTGGTGTCGGTTATGCCCTGTACGGCCAAGAAGTTCGAGGCGGCGCGACCGGAGATGGACGCCGCGAGGCGTTACTGGGACAATCCCCGCATCAGTCGCGATGTCGATGTCGTCCTGACGTCGCGGGAACTCGGACGGATGATCAGGCAGGCGGGAATTGACTTCGCCATTTTGCCGGACGACGAGTATGATGAG
Source organism: Desulfosceptrum tomskiensis (assembly GCF_049818055.1). Taxonomy (GTDB): domain Bacteria; phylum Bacillota; class Desulfotomaculia; order Desulfotomaculales; family JASEER01; genus JBFLVT01. The sequence goes on along the minus strand of NZ_CP187479.1, from coordinate 2,043,908 downwards.
CCGCTTGGTGTCTCCACTGGAGCGGCGGCAATTTTCGGGGCCACCGGCGGCGTGATGGAGGCCGCGCTGCGCACGGCTTACGAAGTGGTGACCGGCAAAACGCTTGAGCAGGTTGGCTTTGAGGAGGTGCGTGGCCTTGAGGGGGTTAAGGAGGCGGTAGTGCCGTTGAACGGGGTCAACTTAAAGGTGATGGTGGTGCATGGGCTGCGTAACGCCCGTCACGTCATGGAAAGGCTGAAGGCCGGAGAGCTCAAGGATTACCACTTTATTGAGATCATGTGCTGTCCGGGCGGGTGTATCGGGGGCGGCGGCCAGCCGATTCCGACGGACATGGAAGTAAGGCAGAACCGGATCGAGGGACTCTATCGGGTGGACGCGGCGATGAAGTACCGGAAGTCACACGAGAATCCGGCGGTAGATAAGCTCTACGAGGAGTTCCTCGGGAAACCCTTGGGCCACCGGTCGCACGAACTGCTTCATACCCGATACCTGCCCAGACCGTAACCGGGGTGAAGCCATTTTTTCCTGGAGGAGGTTTGAAAATATGCATAACGGTGACGCCGATCCAAAAGTGGTCTCGGAGTTGGCCCGGTCTCTGCTGGCTCTGGTGCGTAATGAGTCTTGCGGCGAGTGTCTTCCCTGCTGGCACGGGGTCAGGCAGATTGCGGCGGTTCTCGACAAGGTTGACAACGGAAGCCCGGTTAGTATAGAAGAATTAGCCGCGGTCGGCGAGTTGGCGCGCACTGTCGGCCAGGGCGCCAAATGCGGAGTGGGGCGTATCGGGGGCAGGCTTGTCCTGGAACTCCTGTCACGCTATCCCTCCGTATTTCAGGCTGGCGCATGATGGTTTTGCAATGAAGGAGGGGTGAAGGATGAGTACGTTTGCGCTGACCATCGATGGACAACGAATTGAGGTGGAGCCGGGGACGACGATCCTGGATGCGGCAGCTCAAGTCGGGATTAAGATACCTACCTTATGCTATCTGAAGGATATCGGTCATGACGTCGGCGCCTGCCGTATCTGCGTGGTCGAAGTCGACGGGGAGAAGGAATTCAAAACTGCCTGTAACACCCCGGCGGCGGCGGGGATGGTGGTCCGTACCAATACCCCGACGATACGCGAGGCGCGCAAGGTAACCGTGGAACTGATCCTGGCCAATCATCCCATGGAATGTCCCACCTGCGTAAGGAACGGTCTGTGTGAATTGCAGGATCTGGCGGCGACGTTCGGCATCCGGGAAGTGCGCTTTCCGCGGACGCGGCCTGCTTACCCCATCGACGACTCTTCGGTGGCGATCATCCGCGATCCGAACAAGTGCATTCTCTGCCGCCGCTGTGTCACGGTGTGCCAGCAGATACAGGGCGTGAGCGCCATCGAGTTCAAGAAGGTGGACGGCGAGGCCGTGGTTGCTCCGGTCCTCAGGGCGCCGCTTGCGGAGACCAACTGTGTAAATTGCGGGCAGTGTATCCTGGTCTGCCCGGTGGGCGCGATCTACGAGCGTGATGAGACCGCCAGGGTCTGGGCGGCCCTGGCCGACCCGCAAAAACACGTGGTGGTCCAGACAGCGCCGGCGACTCACGTCTCCATTGGGGATATGTTCGGCCTGCCGGCGGGTACGGATATCACCGGCAAGATGGTGGCGGCTTTGCGGCGGTTCGGCTTCGATGCCGTGTTCGACACCAACTTTACGGCCGATCTGACCATCATGGAGGAGGGCTCCGAGCTCCTCGAACGGATCAACAACGGCGGCGTCCTGCCGCAGATTACTTCTTGCAGCCCCGGCTGGATCAAGTACATCGAACACTTCTATCCGGATCTTTTAGCGCATGTCTCCTCCTGTAAGTCGCCGCAACAGATGTTAGGGCCGCTGGCGAAGACGTATTACGCGCAACGGAAGGGGATCGACCCCGCCGACGTGTTTGTTGTCTCGATCATGCCCTGTACGGCCAAGAAGTTCGAGGCGGCGCGCCCGGAGATGAACGCCAGCGGCTACCGGGACGTGGATGTGGTGCTGACCTCGCGCGAACTGGGCCGGATGATCAAAGAAGCCGGTCTGGACTTCGCCAACCTGCCCGACGAGGACTATGACGAACCGATGGGCATCGGCAGCGGCGCCGCCCAGATTTTCGGCGCCACGGGCGGCGTAATGGAGGCGGCTCTCCGTACGGCGTACGAGTTGGTTACGGGCAAGACGTTGGATCAGATTAACTTTGAAGAGGTCCGGGGCCTGAAGGGGATCAAGGAGGCGACAGTACCGGTTAACGGCCTTGACGTCAAGGTACTGGTATCCCATGGATTGGGCAATGCGGGAATTCTGATGGATAAGCTTCGCGCCGGGGAACTAAAGGATTATCACTTTATCGAAATCATGTGCTGTCCCGGCGGGTGTATCGGGGGCGGCGGCCAGCCGATTCCCACCGGCACCGTGGCGCGCGAGCGGCGCATCGGCGGGATCTACGAGCGCGACAAGGCGCTGCCGTACCGCAAGTCGCATGAGAATCCGCAGGTCAAAAAGCTCTATGACGAATACCTGGAGAAGCCTTTGGGTCATAAGTCGCACAAACTGCTTCACACTACCTACGTTGCCCGCGGATGGCGGCCGGAGGTTGAATAGATTCTAATCGGGCCATTCCCGCCCCTGATATACGTCAGGGGTTCTTGCCGGCGGGAGCATTGTCCTCCTGCCGGCTTTTTTAACGAAATCGGGAACAAGGTCTTTACAGATTTAATAGGACTCATCTATACTATTGATATTGCAGGACGGAGAACGGGCGGTGCGAAGCCGCCCCGGCGCGGGCCGTAAAATTAGGGAAAAACCACGGAAACCGGACTTTGCCGAAGCGAAGTCGTTTCCGTGGTTTTTTTGTTGCAAGTTCGCCGTTTTCGGGAGTCCAAGCAGGAGGAGGCAGGCGGGTTGCCCGGTCTAAAGCCAATGAAAAAAACCGGAAAGATTGCACGTATCGCGGTCATTGACGGCCAGGGGGGCGGCATCGGCAAGCTTCTGGTGGAAAAGCTCGCCCGCGCCCTGCACGACAAACACGCGGAAATCATCGTTTTGGGGACGAACGTCCTGGCCACATCCACGATGCTGAAGGCCGGCGCGGCCGAAGGGGTTACCGGTGAAAACGCCATTGTGCAGAATGCCGGCAAAGTCGACATCATTGCCGGAACCATTTCCCTGCTTGTCGCGCACAGCATGCTGGGCGAGTTTACCCCGGCGATGGCCGAGGCGGTAGCCAAAAGCCCAGCGGTAAAAGTGCTCCTGCACCTCAACCGGTCGGGGGTTGAAGTGGTCGGTGTGCCTGCGGAGCCTTTGCCCCACCTGGTGGATATGCTTGTCGAGAGGGTAGTTTCCCTGGTCGGAGGCTGTGAGGAAACATCCGGCGCAGTTATGTGACACGCTGCCACATCCAGATGCAAAAACCGGTATCGCGAATACCGGACACGAAGTCCGGGAATTCGCGATTTTTTGTCTTGTGGAAAACGGGCGCAGGAGGGTGTTAACGTTGCAAAACGCCGTGGTTATAGGTCTCGGAGACGTGTGTTTGGGCGATATGGGGGCAGGGTCATATGTCATCGAAGCGCTTTCCCAGGAAAACCTGGGTGAGTGCGTCGACCTGGCGGACATAAGCTGCTACGAGGTGTTCGACCTGGAAATGCACCTTTACCGGAAAGACTACGCGGTCCTGGTCTATGCCCTGGCAAGGGGATACCCCGGCGGGCACGTATCCCAGGTGACATGCCGCGAGGCACTCCCGTCAGCGGACATGTTGAAAAATGGGGGCTGTTCAAAAACGAGCATGGCGCGGAAGGCGAAGCCGGCCAGCGGCGGAGCGTACTGGGCGGTACGTGAGCACTGGACGGCAAGCATGACAAAGTCAGGCGAAGTTTTTCAACAGCCCCTAGCGCAGGGGTTCTTCTGCGGCGGTATGCGCCCGGTGTACGAAAGGCTCCACATGGCGAAGGTTTTCGGCGTCCTGCCGCCCGAAGTGACGCTTGTCGTTATTGAGCCGCAGAAGGTATGCCACGGGCTGGAATTGACCGGAGAAGTCCGGTCCGCTGTTCGCAAGGCCGTCCGTCTGATCAAGAACAACTTGATGCAGCGCGGGTTCTTGCCTTCTTCCCCGGTGACGCCTCTGCTCCGGTATCGCATGGACCTGTTGCAGACAACTATCTGACTGGGGAAGACGGCGTCGGTCAGTCCGGTGCGGAAAGGGGTGGTGTATGGCAAAAGCCCGAATGCAGGAGTTACGATGGAGATTGACTTTGACGAAGGAGGAGTACGTGTGAACAAGCACTGTGAACGGGAACAGGCGGTGACCAGGCGGGCCTTCCTGAAGATGATGGGCGGGCTCGGCCTGGCGGGGCTGGCCGTCGGCGCCGGCGGATGTCTTGAGTCGCCCGTTCGGGATACCGGCGGACAGGGATGGCTGCCTTATCAGTACGAGGCGGCGGGTACGTGGCCGGTACCCATGCGCGGGCGGGTTTCGATCGATCCCATGAACCCGTCGCTGGTCCGCGACGACGCCAAGTGTGTTCTGTGCGGGCAATGCCTCGATGTCTGCGAGCGGGTACAGGCGGTTTTCGGCCATTACGGTCTTCCGCTGGCCGATGACGTTATCTGCATTCACTGCGGGCAGTGTACAATGGCCTGCCCGACGGGCGCGATCGCGGAACGCGACGACACGGACAAGGTCTGGCAGGCGCTGGACGATCCCAGCCGTTTTGTCGTGGTGCAGACGGCTCCGGCAACAAGGGTGGCCCTGGGCGAGGAGTTCGGGCTTGAGCCCGGCACATGGGTCGCCGGCAAGCAGGTTGCCGCTCTCAGGAAGCTGGGTTTCGACGCGGTCCTGGACACCAATTTCACGGCCGACCTCACCATTATGGAAGAGGGCACGGAGCTGATCAAGCGCATTAAAGGAGAACTGCCGGGCAAGCCGCTGCCGCAGTTCACCTCGTGCTGTCCGGGATGGATCAAGTTCTGCGAGTACTTTTATCCCGACCTGCTGCCCAATCTCTCGACCTGCAAGTCTCCGCAGCAGATGTTCGGTGCTTTGGCGAAAACCTATTATGCGGCGAAGAGAAATATCGCGCCGGAAAGTATCGTCTCCGTTTCTGTCATGCCATGCACGGCGAAGAAGTTTGAAGAGCAGCGTCCGGAGATGAACGACAGCGGGTCCTTCCACGGGAAGACATCCCTGCGGGACGTCGACGTCGTCCTTACCACGCGCGAGCTGGCGAAGATGCTGAAACGGAAGGGGATCGATCTGACGGCGCTGCCGGACGAGGCTTACGATTCATTCATGGGTGATTCCACCGGCGCCGCGATCATTTTCGGGGCTACCGGCGGCGTCATGGAGGCGGCCGTGCGTTCGGCGTACTTTTTCATCACCGGGCAAAAAACGCCGGCCGATCTTCTCAACCTGACCCCGGTGCGCGGCCTTGACGGTGTGAAGGAGGCGGCCGTCGACATCCCGGGCGTAGGCGCCGTGCGTGTTGCGGTTTGCCACGGCATGGCCAACGGCCGCCGGGTCCTTGAGGAGGTACGAAGCGGCCGGGCGCCGTGGCATTTTATTGAGTTTATGGCCTGCCCCGGGGGATGCATAGCCGGCGGCGGGCAGCCGAGGACGGCGGTACCGCCCACGGACGAGGTAAGGACCAAGCGCATCGCCGGGCTGTACAGCGCCGATGCGCGCTGGGTGCGGCGCGAAAGCCATGAAAACCCGGAGGTCCTGGCTCTTTACCGGGAGTTCCTGGAGCATCCCATGAGCGAAAAAGCCGAGGAACTGCTTCATACCGAGTACGTTTCACGCGCCGACAAGATCCGTCCTTTGGAGCTTTCCAAGTCGGTCAGCTAGCGAAAACGAATAGAGGGGGCCTGGTATTGTGGCAAAAGGCGTCCTGGTCGACCTGACCAGATGTATCGGATGCGGCAGCTGCGCCGTGGCCTGCAAGCTTCACAACGGCCTGGAATGGGATCCCGAAAAGCCGATTATTGACGAGAAGGCTGTCCTTGCCGGCGAAAACTGGACCGTGATCACAAGCCACGTTGTTGCCGTCAAGGACCGTGAGGTATGGCGGTTTGTCAAGCATCAGTGTCTGCACTGTCTTGAACCGGCCTGTGCATCATCGTGCTTCGTGAGCGCCCTCAGAAAGACGCCCGAAGGGCCGGTTGTTTACAACGAGGACATCTGTGTCGGATGTCGGTACTGCATGCTGGCATGCCCGTTCGGCGTTCCCAAGTACGAATGGGATCAGCAGTTTCCGCGCGTGCAAAAATGCAATATGTGCTTTTCACGGGTTAATGCAGGCCAAGTCACGGCCTGTACGGTGGTTTGCCCGACACAGGCGCTGCGATTCGGTGAGCGCGATGCGCTTCTTGCCGAAGCCCGCCGCCGGATTGCCGATAATCATGCTTATGTCCCCGCCGTTTACGGCGAGAAGGAATACGGGGGCACCTCCTGGCTGTACATCTCGGACGTGCCGTTCGAGCAGATGGGCTTCAAGACCAACGTCTCCGAGCGGAGCATCCCGTCGTACACCTGGAGCGTCCTCAAGTGGACCCCGTACATCGCGGTTGGCTGGACGGCGGCCCTGACGGCGCTGTACCTGTATACCAAACGCCGCGCCGAGGTTGAGGAGGACCACTAGGAGAGTGCTGCAAAAAGCTAATTCACCGGTTTTGGCATAGGCATCTTTAGGGTACGGCTATGCTTTGGAAGTTACCCTTAAGACCGCTCAAAAGCAAGCATGGCGCGGAAGGCCTTTGAGATGTGAGTCGTGGGAAGTCAGAAGTGGGGACACAGGGTTAGAATTCGCTTGGTGAATTCCTTCATTGATACTCACCTCTGACCTCTCGCCTCACACTTCTCAAAGCCAGGCGCAGTTTTTCAGCGGTCTCCTAGGTCCTTCGAGACTACAGGTGATAGGAGGTACGAAAGTGAGTAAATTCGACAGATGGACATTTAAGATGACGCCGATCCGTGCCGTACTCCTCGCCCTGGTCGCCTTGATGGCCGGCGTCGCCGTTTACCGTCTCTTGTACGGTCTTGGTGCGGCGACCAACCTGAGCGATGAGTGGCCCTGGGGTCTGTGGATCGGCTTCGACGTGCTGACGGGTGTCGCCCTGGCGGGCGGCGGTTTCAGCACCGCGTTTATCGTGCATATCCTGCACAAGCATAAGTACCATTCGATCGCCCGGGCGGCGATGCTGACCTCGATGCTCGGGTACATCATCGTCAGCGTCGGCCTCTTCCTGGATATCGGTCGCTGGTACAACTTCTGGCGTCCGTTCGTCTTCTGGGGTTACCACTCGGTGCTGTTTGAAGTCTTCTGGTGCGTCTTCCTGTACACCAACGTGCAGATCCTGGAGTTCGGCCACATCGTCTTCGAGCGCGTAAAGGCGCCGAGCATCAAGAAGATCTTCGACGCGATGATGCCGTTCCTGTTCATCATCGGCATCCTGCTGCCGACTCTGCACCAGTCCTCCCTCGGTTCGCTCTATATCGTGGCTGTCGACCGGCTGTACCCGACCTGGTGGTCGCTGATCATTCCGGTCTTCTTCCTGACTTCGGCCGTCTTCGTCGGTCCGGCTATGGTATCGTTCGAGGGCTGGCTGGCGGCAAGGGCTTACGGCCGCAACTTCGCGCACGAGATGCCGGTGCTCTCCAGCCTCGTCAAGGTTTCCGCCTGGCTGATGCTCTTCTACGTGGTCCTGAAGGGCATCGACCTGACCTGGCGCGGTGCCTGGGGCTACGTCTTCAACGGGTCCTTCGAAGCGAACATGTTCCTTCTCGAGATGGTGCTCTTCGTCATCGTCCCGATGATCATGTACTTCACCCCCGGCGTGCGCAACAGCATCGGCGGCCTTGTTACAGCCTCGGTCCTTGTAGTTGCGGGCGTCATCCTGAACCGGATGAACGTGGTGTTCACCGGCATGGCTACGGCTTCCGGCGGGAGTTACTTCCCGAGCTGGATGGAATGGTCCGTAACCATCGGCCTTGTCTCCCTGCTGATCGTGGCGTACTGCTTCATCGTCGAGAATTTCGCCATCTTCGAGGAAGACCAGAAGACGCTGGCGGAGATCAACAAGGCCTACCGGTACGGGACGGCACAGGTTTCTACTTAACTTAGCCCGTTAATGCCTTCTGCCACGGAGGTGCGCGCTTGAAATCGGCGCCCGGCACCTCCGTGGCTGTCTCCTTCCTACTCCTTCCGCCGCTTTGAAGAAAAGTCTTCCTCACCGCGTTTGCGGATGATGCCGGCGTCGTACTCCGCCCGCAAGCAGCGTGCCGCCTCGACCATCCTGGACAGCGCGGCTACGGCTTCTTGTTTACCCCGGGTTTTCAATCCGCAGTCCGGATTGACCCATAGCCGCTCGGCGCCGAAAAGCTCAAGCGCCTTTCTGACAAACTGTGGCAAACCGTTTCGGCACCAGTCCGAGCATCACCGCGGTATCAAGAACGTGATCATAGAGAGAAAAGTCGCCTACGGGGACAAGTTCCACGCCCAGGCTGATCTGTTGACGCCAGTGTGCCTCCTCAAGGGCAGGGGCGGCTCAACGCTCACAGTAGCGGGACTGCTCAGGATTTGCAAGGCCTGTGGGGGATTTTACGCCCGTCTCTTTGGTTTTGTCTGTGATTAAGGGAGAATATCGGAGAATAGCAGAGGAGAATATCCGGCTCTTACAGAAATATCTTCCTTACCGGGGTGTAATCCCGGGCTCCTGCACTCCCGGAACCCGGACGGGCGCTTGCGCGGACTTTTATGCACGTTCTCAAGAGGTGAGCCCGTTGCCCTACTGTATAAGGAAGTTGGATGTTGGAAGTCAGAAGTCGGACTTGGTGAAATCCGCGAGGCGGTCGCTTCCAGGTCAAACCTCTGACCTCTGGTTTCAGACCTCTTTTTGGTACGTGAGCACTGGACGGCGAGCATGACAAAGCTAGGCGAAGTTTTTCAACAGTCCCTTCGGGATGGGGTTTATTACTTTGCCTTTACCGGCAGCCTGCTCCTGGCCGCCCATTTGGTCCCCCTGCTTCATTTCTTTGCAGGGCTGGGCCTGCTGGCCCTCGCGGGGTTCTTGACGCGGGAAAGGACGTCGGCTTATGCCCTGTTTATCCTGCTGGCATCGGGGATGTTCCTGTCCCTGTCATTACAGACGCTCAATCCGGCGTTGACGGTGACCGAGTTCGGGCTGCTCGGGGTGTTGTACGGCCTGGGCTTCAAGAACGGGCTTAAGCCCCAACGGCTGCTGTGGGGAGGCGTTTTAGCCGGTCAGATCCTTCACGGCTTAACCCTTCTTGTCCTCTTCCTGGCGTTGGGCCATAACCCTTTCGACGCGCAGCAGTTTCTGGCCGGCGTTGAAGAATTGACCCCCCTGGAGGAGCAGGTGTTGCAGACGATGGCGGTAGTCCTGCCGGGGAGCTACGTGGTGAGCGCCTGGTTTATGGCGGTGGCGGGATTCTTTACCCTCCAGCACGTTTTAGCGGGGAGGGGGACGGTTGACAACCCCCTGCCGTTTGCCGAGTGGAGGCTTCCCTGGACGGCGGTCTGGATGGTTATCGCCGGGCTGGGAATGTATCTTGCCGGCGACCAGTGGTCGATCGCGGGTCTCAAGGTCACGGGAGCCAACATCCTTGTCATATCCGTTTTCGTTTTTGCTACACTGGGATTGAGTACGGTAGCCGCGCTCAAGCTTTTCGCCCGCCTGTCCAGGTTCTGGCGTGTCGTGCTGCTGGCGGCGGCCGTTTTCTATCTCCCCGTCATCTTTACCGCCCTGGCGGTTTTGGGTTTTCTGGATGCGGGCTTCAATTTCCGCGAGTGGTTCCGGCGAAAGGAGGACTAAAAGCGTGAAGGTGATTTTGCTTAAAGACGTGAGCAACCTCGGCAGGAAAGGCGACATCGTCAACGCGGCGGACGGTTTCGCGCGTAACTTTTTATTCCCCAAAGGATTGGCCGAACCGGTTACGGAGGGGCGGATGCAGGAGATCGCGCGCAACGCGGACGCCAGGGCCAGGAAAGAGAAGAGGCTTGACGAGCAGGCCCGCGCGCTGGCCGCCAGGCTTAAGGGCCTCACCGTCAAGGTGGCGGTGCGGACCGGGGAGGGCGGCAGGCTTTTCGGTTCGGTCAGCACCAAGGATATCGCCGCGGCCCTCGAGGCACAGCACAAGATCAATATCGATCGCAAGAAGTTCGAGCTGAAGGAACCGATCAAGAGCCTGGGGACGTACAAGGTTCTTGCCAGGCTCCATCCCGGGGTGCAGGCGGAATTCACGGTGGAGGTCACGGGAGTTTAATGCTGGAGAAGAAACCCCCTCACAGCCTCGACGCCGAGCAAGCCGTGCTCGGCGCCTTGCTTATGGATCCGGACGCCGTTAACCGGGTGGTCACCTTCCTGCGCCCGGACGACTTTTATCACCCCGGGCACAGCGCCATCTACCAGGCCGTTCTGCAGCTGATCGACGAGCAAAAGCCGGTCGATCTCCTGACGGTAACCGAGCGCCTGCGCCTGGACGGGTTGCTGGAGAGGCTCGGCGGAGCGGCCTACGTCGCCTCCCTCCTGGACGTCGTGCCCACTTCGGCCAACGTGGAGTATTACGCCCGTATCGTCGAGGAGAAGGCGCTGCTGCGCGCCCTGATCCGGGTATCCACCCGGATCGCCGAAATGGGCTACGAGAACGCGGAGGCCCCGGAGCGGCTGCTTGAGCAGGCCGGGCAGATGATCATGGAACTGAGTTCCGGCCGGGAAACCACCGTCCTTGCTTCGATACGGGACATATTAATGAGCACGTGGGCCCATATCGAAGCGGTCTACGAAAGCAAGGGGCAGGTTACCGGCATTCCCACGGGGTTTGAAGACCTTGACAGGAAGATCAGCGGGCTGCAGCCCTCGGACTTGATTATCCTCGCCGCCCGCCCGAGTATGGGCAAGACGGCCTTGGCCCTGAGCGTCGCCTTCAAGGTCGCTCACAGGCAACGCAAGCCGGTGGCCGTTTTCAGTCTGGAAATGTCCAAAGAACAGCTCGTTCAGCGGTTGCTGTGTTCCGAAGCGAAGGTGGACCAATACAGGCTGCGCACCGGAAACCTGCGTGAAGAGGACTGGGAACGCCTGACCGACGCTGCTGCGCGCTTAAACGACCTGCCGATCTTTATCGACGATACCGCCGCCTGTACGGTCAGCGAGATCCGGGCCAAAGCCAAGCGGCTGCAGGCTGAGAGAGGACTCTGTCTCATCGTCATCGACTACATCCAGCTGATGCAAGCGGCGCGGCGGACGGAGAGCAGGCAGCAGGAAATCGCCCATATTTCCAGGTCCCTCAAGGGTCTCGCTAAGGAACTCAACGTCCCGGTGCTGGCACTTTCCCAGCTCAGCCGCGCCGTGGAGCAGCGCCAGGATAAGAGACCCATTATGTCGGACCTGCGTGAATCGGGCAGCCTGGAGCAGGATGCCGACATCGTTATGTTTATCTACAGGGACGAATACTACAACGAGAAAACGGAACAAAAAGGCGTGGCCGAAGTGATCGTCGCCAAGCATCGGAACGGGCCGACCGGAAAAGTCGAGCTGGGGTTCTTTAAAGAATTCACCCTTTTTACGGGATTCACCAGGCGAGAAGAATAAGTTGACATCACTGTGCCCCTTTGCTAAAGTTATATGGGCATTCGGGAGGGGTGAGGAAATGCAGAGAAAGCAATACGACGTGATCATCGTCGGTGCCGGGCCGGCCGGGATTTTCGCGGCCCTGGAGATCGCCATGCACGATCCGAAGTGCAAGGTCCTGATCATTGAAAAGGGCCTGGACATCAAGAAGCGCCTCTGTCCTTCCCAGGAGAAAAGCACCAACTGCCGGCACTGCGCCCCCTGCGCCACGGTATGCGGCTGGGGCGGGGCGGGCGCTTTCAGCGACGGCAAGCTGACCCTCTCCACCGAGGTGGGGGGCAGTCTCGACCAGTATATCGGCGGCGAAGCCCTAAAAAAATACGTAGACTACGTCGACAAGATCTATATCCGTTTCGGGGCGCCCCAGGACGTCTACGGGGTGAAACACCGTGAGCAGTTCGAGGAAATCCAGCGCAAGGCCATCCTGGCCGATCTCCGCCTGGTCCCGCTGCCTATCAGGCACCTGGGCACGGGGCGCTGCGCCGAGATCCTGCAGCTGATGTACGAGTATCTCGCTCCCCGGGTGGACATCAAGACCAGCACCCTCGTCACGCAGATCCTGGTTAAGGACAATACCGTCCTCGGGGTCGAGACGGCGGACGGGAAGACGTACTCCGCGAACTACGTGATCGTCGCCCCGGGACGGGAGGGCGCCGAGTGGCTGACCGCGGAAGCCCGCCGCCTGAACCTTGAGCTGGCCGTCAACCCCGTCGATGTCGGTGTGCGCGTGGAGGTCCCGGCGGCCGTTTTGGCCCCCTTGACCGACCTCTTTTACGAGCTTAAGTGCACCTATATATCCAGGACTTTTGAGGACCGCGTCCGGACCTTTTGTATGAACCCCAACGGCGAAGTGGTCATGGAGAACAACGACGGCGTGATTACGGTTAACGGCCACAGCCACGCTTACAGGAAGACGGAAAACACCAACTTCGCCATCCTGGTGAGCAAGAGCTTCACCGAGCCGTTTTCCGAGCCGATCGCCTACGGCCGCTATATCGCCAGTCTGGCCAACATGCTGGGGGGCGGGGTCCTGGTCCAGCGTTTGGGGGACCTGACCGCCGGCCGCAGAAGCACCAAGGAAAAGCTGGCTAAGAGCTTGGTGCGCCCGACGCTTCCCGAGGCCACACCGGGGGACCTCAGCCTGGTCTTTCCGTACCGGCACATGCTCGGCATCCTGGAAATGCTCGAAGCCCTGGACAAGATCGCGCCGGGCGTCAACTCGCGCAATACCCTGCTCTACGGGGCGGAGGTCAAGTTCTACTCGTCGAGGCTGGCCTTAAGCCCCAGCCTGGAGACGCGCATCAAGAACCTTTTTGCCGCCGGCGACGGCGCGGGGGTCACGCGGGGCCTGGCCCAGGCGTCGGCCTCCGGCGTCCTGGTGGCGCAGGAAATCCTAAAGAGAGCCTAAAAACGTAGTTTTAGGTCTCGACTCTAAGCTGTAAGCTTTAAGCATTAGATGGAATAACGGAAGTAGACTAAGCCTTGAATTTAAACGCCGAACGCTTAACCGTTAGTATATTAATGCTTAGTGCCCGATGCTTACAGTATAGTTCTGGAGAGCGTTCGAGAAAACGAGCATAGCACTTGAGAGGTGGCTCACACTTCCCAATGGGCAGGCGAAGTTTTTCAACGGTCTCCTAGGAGGAGAAGAGTTGGCTACTATAGCACTAGTAGGCGCCCAGTGGGGCGATGAGGGGAAAGGCAAGGTCACCGATTTCCTGGCTGAGTCGGCTGACATCGTGGTCAGGTACCAGGGGGGCAACAACGCCGGTCACACCGTTGTCGTGGGTGACCAGGAGTACAAACTGCACCTGATTCCTTCCGGCATCCTGTATCCGGAGAAACTGTGCATTATCGGCAACGGCGTGGTCATCGACCCGGTCGTGTTAAAGCAAGAACTTGAGGGGTTGAAGCAGAGAGGCGTTCCTACGGCGCCGATCAAGATCAGCGAGCGTGCCCACGTCATCATGCCTTACCACAGGCTGCTGGACGAACTCCAGGAAGAAAGCAAGGGCGACCGTCGCCTGGGGACGACGCGCAGGGGCATCGGACCTGCTTATACCGATAAATCCGCCCGTGTCGGCATCCGCGTCGTCGACATGCTGGACCCCGAGGGTTTCCGGGAGAAGCTCGAATTTGTGGTGGCCGAGAAAAACCGCATCATCCAGCAGGTGTACGGGGGCGAGCCGGTGGACGCCGGGGAGATTTTCGCGGTCTACGCCGAGCTGGCCGAGTTCATACGGCCGATGGTGGCCGACACCTCGCTGATCTTGCACCAGGCGATCGCCCAGGGCAAGAACGTCCTCTTTGAAGGGGCGCAAGGGACGCTCCTGGACATCGACCACGGCACTTATCCCTACGTCACATCCTCTTACCCGACGGCGGCGTCGGCCGCAATGGGGTCGGGCATCGGGCCGAGTAAGATCGACACCGTCCTCGGCGTTGTAAAGGCGTACACCACCAGGGTGGGGGAGGGGCCGTTCCCCACCGAGCTCGGCGACAGCACCGGCGAGTACCTGCGGGCCAGGGGCCACGAGTACGGGACGACGACCGGGCGTCCCCGGCGCTGCGGCTGGTTCGACGCGGTGATCGGACGCTACGCGGCGCGCGTCAACGGCCTGGATTACTTCGCCGTGACCAAGCTCGACGTGCTGACCGGCCTGCCGGTCCTGAAGATCTGTACCGCTTATCGCTGCCGCGGAAAGCTGTTGACCGAGTTTCCCTCCAGCCTCGACGTGCTGGCCGAGTGCGAACCGATCTATGAAGAACTGCGCGGCTGGGAAGAGGACATTAGTTTGGTGACCCGCTGCGCCGACCTACCGACGGCCGCCCGGGACTACCTGGAGCGGATCACCGAGCTTACCGGGGTGCCGGTGGCGCTTGTCGGCGTGGGCTCCAAGCGCAGCCAGACGATCGTTAAATGCGGCGTGTTTAAATAGATTCCGCTGAAGAATTGTACTTGGCGGGCGCCGGGGCATTATCGGAGGTCACATTGGGAGCTGGTTCAAAGAACGCAGCGAGCCGAGGAACAGCGGCGACGTGTTTTTCGCCCGCGAAAGCGGGCGAGTTTCGGCGCCGCCCGAGGCGAGCGAGTTCATTCCTTGGCGCGGACACAGTGACCAAAGATAATGCCCCGGTACAGCACACCGCTCGTAAGGCTACTTTTTCAGCAGAATCTAAACAGGATTCGGCTGCCGGCATCGGCATAACAAAGTTGTTGGTTCCGCCGGAATGCCCGATGCTTGGCGCCCGCCACTTATGCGTTAGTTGCGTGGCAGTTATTGCCCTTGACATCGGGTCGGTCCTATAGTAACATACCCTTTGCGAGGATTTTGTGGCCCCATGGTCAAGTGGCCTAAGACACCGCCCTTTCACGGCGGTAACCCGGGTTCGAATCCCGGTGGGGTCACCAATTTGCGGGTGTAGCTCAATGGTAGAGCATCAGCTTCCCAAGCTGAGGGCTGAGGGTTCGATCCCCTTCACCCGCTCCAGAGAAATCAAGGGCTCCCGAGCAGAGAGAGCCTTTTCTTTTACACCGGTTCAACCCCAATCACCCTTTCCACCGCGAAACTGCGGGTTTCTCCCTTCCGAGGGAACCCCGGTTTCCGGGCTTACGGTTCGGGCCCTCTAAACCCCTTCAGAAAACAGCAACGGCTCCGGTGACCGGAGCCGTTCGCGCCTCAGCAGCCGCCTTTTCCCTCGGGGGTGGGACATTCGGGGGTGAGACATTCGGCGACCTCCATATCTCCCACTGTCTTGGCGCCGGAAGCGAAGGCCGTGGTTTCCTGTGCGACGGACTTTTTCCCCTTGGCGGGGGAAACATTGACACCGGCTGTGAGCTTGTTCCCGGCGTCGTCGAACCTGCGGTTTCTCGGCAATGTCGCCACCTCTCTTTCATAGTGCTGATTAGTCTTATTATGCTCTTTGCGGGACGCTTCTTATCCACGGAACTTCTGGAAGATTCATTGCCGGCCCGCGATTATTGTTTCGCCTTCCCCCGCTCAATCAGTATACAGATCAGGATGTGTTTGGCGGCGCGGCGCGTCTCTTATTCGCTTTGTCCTTGTTTTCACTAGCCGTTTTGTCCTATAATCTAAACAAAACCTCGTAAGGGAGGTCCCGCCATGTTTGTTAAGGACTATATGACTAGAAACCCGATTACGATTACCCCGGAGACCCCTATCTTTCAGGCCCTGGAGATCATGACCAGGAAGAAGGTCAGGCACCTCCCCGTAGTCAAGGACGGCAAGCTGGTCGGCATCGTCACCGAACGCGGCCTGCTGCAGGTCTCCCCGTCGCCGGCCACCACCTTGAGCGTTTACGAGCTGAACTACGTCCTGGCTAAGGTCACGGTCAAGGACGCCCTGGTGAAGAACCCGGTCACCTGCGATCCGGATATGCCGATTGAAGAAGCGGCTCGGGTCATGCGGGAAAAGAAGATCGGCAGCATCCTGGTCACCGAAAAGGACAAGCTTATCGGCATCATTACCCAAACCGACATGATCGAGGGATTGGGCCGTCTCTTCGGCGTGCGCCGCGCCGGAACGCGCCTGGTCATTGAGACGCCGGACCGCATCGGCGTCCTGTCCGAGATCACGCAATTCTTCAAGGAAAAAGACATAAACATTATTAGCGTGGCCACCCTGGAGCTCGAAAATGGGAAGTTCCTGCTGATGTTCCGCATCAGCACCGCCGACGCCAGCAGCCTGGTCGGGGAGCTGGAGGGGAAGGGGTTCCACGTCGTATCCATCAGGTAGGTACTGGGTATTCAGGTGTAGGGTATGTAGACGTTGCAGCTTACGGTGACAGCAGCTTACAGGGTTATACGGTTGAAAAGCAAGTAACTGAGGGGGAAGAATCATCATGAAGCACATTCGCACGATCAGCAAGGGGCAGACGGTGTCCAGGGACGTGCAGGGCTGCGGAGAATGCCAGACTTCCTGCCAGTCGGCCTGCAAGACCTCGTGTACCGTCGGCAACCAGAGCTGTCTGCATAAAAAAGAAAGCAAGTAATCCTGGCCGGGAGAACACCTTGATTCACTGTTTTTCTCTGGAAGGGGTAAAGCTTGTTTACGACGCGCACAGCCAGGCTCTCCACCAGGTGGACGACTTGGCTTGGGCGGTCCTGAAGGGCGAGGATTTCGCGGCGCTGGGGCAGCCCCCCGCCGCAGAGGAGCTTGCCGAGGTAAAGGGAGAGATCGCCTCCCTGCAGGAGCGCGGTCTTCTTTTTTGCCCCGACCCGTACGGCGGCTACGAGCCCCCGGCTCCCGCCGTCAAGGCCCTCTGCCTAAACGTCGCCCACGCCTGTAACCTGGCCTGCCGGTACTGCTTTGCCGGCAAGGGGCAATACGGCGAGGGACCTGCGCTGATGCCGCTTCATACGGCCCGCCGGGCGGTGGAGTTTTTGCTGGCCAACGCCGGTTCCAGGCAGCGGCTGGAGATCGACTTCTTCGGCGGAGAGCCCTTGCTCAACTGGGACGTGGTGAAAGAGACCGTCTTTTATGCCCGAAGGCGGGGCGCCGAGGCGGGGAAGACGATCACCTTCACCCTCACGACCAACGCCCTGTTGCTGGACGAAGGGGTGACCGGCTTCTGCCTGCAGCATGGCGTCAACGTGGTGCTCAGCCTCGACGGGCGCCGGGAGGTGCACGACCGCCTTCGCCTGACGCCGGGAGGGCAGGGCTCTTACGACCTTGTGGTCCGTAACGTCCGGCGGTTTGTCCGTTCCTGGACGGCCCATCCAGAGCCCAAAGGATACTACTTCATCAGGGGCACCTTCACCAGGCACAACCCCGACTTTGCCGACGATTTTCTTCACCTGGTGGACCTGGGCTTCGACCGGATTTCCATTGAGCCGGTCGTCGCCGCCCCCGGCGAGCCCCACGCGTTAACCGGGGATGACCTGCCGCGCCTCGAAGCGGAGTACGAGAGGCTGGCCCGCGCTTACCTCGGGTTGCGCCGGGAAGGCCGGATGGTGCGTTTCTTCCACTTCGAGCTCGACCTCGACCGGGGGCCCTGCCTGGCCAAACGCCTCACCGGCTGCGCGGCGGGGACCGATTACCTGGCCGTCGCGCCGGGCGGGGGGATCTATCCCTGTCACCAGTTCGTCGGCCGCCCGGATTTTCTGCTGGGCAGCGTGGAGACAGGCGTTGCCAACCGCCCTGTGGTGGAAATGTTCAGGCACGCGCACGTCTACGCGAAGGCCCGATGCCGCGCGTGCTGGGCGAAGTTCCTGTGCAGCGGGGGGTGCCACGCCGCCGCCTTCCTGCAGAACGGCAGCATCCTGGAGCCGTATGACGTCGGCTGCCGGTTGATGCATAAACGTTTAGAATGCGCGTTGTTTATTAAGGCACGAGAGCTAGAACGGAGGTGTCAGCGGGAGATTTCCGGTGACAGTTAAGCACGTTCGTCGAATATTGGCACGCAATGGCTGGACGTGCAACTTTTGCTATGATACAATCACACTGCGGCTTTTTAGCCATGTCCTAACCATGGGGAGGGGATAGGTTTTGCAACCTAGAATACCGACTCGTGGGCGGAGCAGGCGTTTCGCTCATCCAATCGGGCTAGGCCTGACTGTATTGAGTTTAATCGTCGCTATCGGCTTTAACATTCAGGCGGAAACCAAGGTGTGGGCCGTCCAGGTCAATGGGGAGCCCGTGGCCGTCGTTGCGGAAAAACGGGCTTTCGACCAGGCGCTGGCCTCTCTCAAGGAGAATTTCGGCGGCGAACTCCCCGAGGAGCGCATCAGGATTGTCAACACCTTTACCTGTAACACCGCTCGGCTCGTATCAGCCAGTCAACTGGAAGACGAACTGGCCGGCGCCCTGGGCCTGCGGACCAGGGCGTGCGGCGTCCGGATCGACGGCGAACTGAAGCTGGTCTTTGCCGACCGTCAGACGGCCGAAAGCTTTTTGAAACAGTATAAAGCCAAGTATCCCTCCGACCCCGGGTGCGATGTCCGCTTCCTGCAGAAGGTGCAGCTTGTTGAAGTCGACGCGGCTAACAAAGACATCGTTTCGATTGAAGAAGCCTTTGCCCTGGCGCAGAAACTGCAAAGGCAAAACAAGGTCTACAAAGTTAAAGAAGGGGACACCCTCTGGGACATCGCCATCGCCAGCGGGCTTACCGTCAACGAATTGGTTTCCGCCAATCCGGGTCTTGCCGAGGATCAGGTGCTGGCCCTGGGCCAGGAACTGAACGTCGGAAAGACCCAGCCTCTCCTGACAGTGGTCTCCACCGGAGAAGTCAAAGAAATCGTCCCGGTCGCTTTCCCGGTCAAAGTCCGGCAGGACAAGAGCCTGGCGCTCGGCAGCCGCAAGGTCGTCAAGCCGGGCAAGGAGGGCAAGAAGGAGATTGTTTACGCCGTCACCAGGTACAACGGCAAGGTCGTAAAACGGCAACAGATAGCCTCGGCTATCGTCCAGCAGCCCGTTTCCCAGGAAGAGGTTCGGGGAACCCGTTTGATGGTCGCCTCCCGTGGGGGCGGGCACCTTGCCTGGCCCGTCAGCGGCGGCGGTTCCATCAGTCAGTATTTCGGAAGGCGTCATACCGGATTGGACATCGCGGCTGATACCGGAACCCCGGTTGTCGCCAGCGAGGACGGACAGGTTGTGGATGCCGGGTGGGGCGGCGGTTACGGCAGGATGGTGGTGGTCAACCACGGCGGCGGTGTCGTAACGAGGTACGCTCATCTTTCGCGCATCGCCGTATCGGCCGGCGAGCAGGTGTCGCGGGGACAGGTGATCGGCTACCTTGGTTCATCCGGCAATGCCACCGGCCCGCACCTGCACTTTGAAATCATCCACGAGGGACGCTTTGTCAACCCGCTCAATCACTTGTAGAAGCATCGTTTTCACCGACTGCAAGGGCCCGCCGGGCCCTTTTGCTTTGCAATGCTGCAGGCCGGTGCTATAATAGGGGACGGGTGATCACGCAATGAAAATGCTGAGCAAGAAGGGACAAAAGGGCGTTTTCTGGGTGCTGACGATTTTCATCGGCCTGGGCCTGATCGCCTCATCCGTCGTGTGGACCCTGCCCGACCTGGGTTCCGCCCCCGGACCGACGCAGGAACAGCAGGAAACTTCGCAGTCGCAGCAGCCTGTGACCGCGGTTAACAAGGAACTCGAATCCCGGATCAAGAACAACCCCAGCGACGTTGCGGCGAGGCTGCAACTGGCGGCGTGGTACCGGGACGGCGGCGACCTCGAAAAGGCCATCGCGCAGTACGAAGAAGTGATCAAGCTCGACGCTGTGAACCAGAACGCGCGGCTGAGCCTGGCCGAACTGTACTATCTCACCGGCCAGGTCGACCTCGCCCTGGCTCAGTTTGACGAGGTCCTCAAGGTAAACCCCGATCACCAGCTCGCGCTCTTCAGGTCGGCGCTGATGCTCGGGCAGGAGAAGAACGACTACCAGGCGGCGGCGGAACGCCTGCAGCGCTACATCGAAGTCGCCGGGCCGGGGCCGGAAACCGACCAGGCGCGGATGCTGCTGGAGGTCTGGCAAAAGAAGGAATAGGACGCCTTTCGACTAACATTGTACCGAAAAGGGACCGTTTCAAATAAACGGTCCCTTTTTTGGTTACTCCCGCTTGTCTTGCGGATTATTTCCACTAGGCTGGAAATCGTCCATGGCGCTATAATTGGCACGGAAGGCGGTGAGGACAAGCGATGGCTAAGAGGGCACGCATCTTCGTTAGTCTACTGGTTAGCTTGCTGATCCTGACGGGAGCAGCCATGCGTGCCGACCTTTACGTAAAATCCCTGGCGCGGGAAGCCAATAGGAGGTACGTGATCTGGCAGTTCCGCGGCATGTACGCCGCCAGGGGCGACCACTTCATCGTCTTCAGCAAGCCGGCGCAAAAGGACAGCGCGCCGCTCGTCCTGGCCGCGGCCGAAAAGTTTTACCCGGTGATCGCCCGCGACTTCGGCCTTGACGCTCTTGGACCTTCCCCCGTCGTCCTCTACGGTGACATGGCCGACTTGAACCGCACCTTCGGCTGGCACGGCGGCTACAGCACGATGGGGGTTTACTGGGCCGGGACGATCCACGTTCTTGCGCCCCGGGATGGGGCGGACGCGGACGACACCAGGCAACAGTTTGAGTCGAACGGCCCCATGGCCCACGAGATCACGCACCTCGCCGTCGACGTTTTGACCCGGGGTAACTGCCCGCGGTGGTTCAACGAGGGCATCGCCCAGTATGAGGAATACCGGCTGACGGGATTCCGCTTTGCCGACCCGCTGGCCTTCGACCTTTCCACGGCTTACAGCCTGGCCGAGCTTAAAGACTTTGACGCGCTGGCCGACCAGAGCAGAGCCTACAACCAGGTTTTGAGCATGGTCTTCTTCGCCGCTGAAGAGTTCGGGTGGCCGTCGCTTCGCGGCGTGCTGGCCGATCTGGGGCGGGGAAGGGACTTCGACAGGGCCTTGGAGGCCAACCTGGGGGTTAATTTGTCGGAATGGGTAGGTCTTTGGTCGGATTGGCTGGCGCAGGAGCAGGAATCTTTTTAAAGACTTCCGAATATGGAACTAATGTAGCTGGAGAGGTTATACTTGGAAATCAGGGGGACAAGCACACTAAATGGAACGCATAACCATTGACGGCGGCCGCCCGCTCAAGGGCCGGACCCGTATCTCCGGAGCAAAGAACGCCACACTCGCCATCCTCTGTGCGGCCATTCTCGCGGACAACGAGGTTGTCCTGGAGAACGTGCCCGACATCAGCGACGTGCGGATCATGCTCG